>DATMKU010000056.1:0-4812 GCA_035570935.1 Allostellaceae bacterium | reverse complement strand
GCGCGCGCTCGCTGCGCTACGGCAACATGGTGCACAACGTGCGCGCGATCGACGCGATCCTGGCGGACGGCACCGCGGTCGCCATGGGCGAGGTGCCCGGCAATTTCGACGAGACCGCGATGCCCGAGCGCTACCGCGATCTCGTGCAGCGCATGCGCGCCGTGCACCGCCGCGAGGCGGGCGAAATCGCGCGCCGCTTTCCCCAGGTGCTGCGCCGGGTCGGCGGCTACAATATCGATTCGATCGACGGCGACGGCTCGAGCGGCGGCCACAACATGGCGCGCCTGTTGGTCGGCTCCGAGGGCACCCTCGCCTTTTTCAACGAGATCGAGCTCGAATTGCAGCCGATCCCGGCGCACCGGGTGCTCGGCGTCTGCAATTTCCCGAGCTTTTTCAGCGCCATGGACGCGACGCGAAAAATCGTCGAGCTGGGCCCGAGCGCCGTCGAGCTGGTCGACCGCACGATGATCGACCTGTCGCGCGACATCCCGATGTTCCGCGCCGTCGTCGATAGTTTCGTTCAGGGCGAGCCTGCGGCCTTGCTGCTGACCGAGTTCGCCGGCGACGACGCCGATGACAACCTGCGCCGGCTGAAACAACTGCACGAGCTGATGGGCGACCTAGGCTTTCCCGGCGCGGTGGTCGACGCGATCGACCCGGCGTTTCAGGCGGCGGTGATGGAGGTGCGCGCGCAGGGCCTCAACATCATGATGTCGATGAAGGGCGACGGCAAACCGATCTCGTTTCTCGAAGACTGCGCGGTGCGCCTCGAAGACCTCGCCGACTACACCGACCGGTTGACGCAGATCTTCGAAAAGCACGGCACCTACGGCACCTGGTACGCGCACGCCTCGGTCGGCTGCCTGCACGTGCGCCCGGTGCTGAACCTGAAGCAGGAGCTCGAAGTCAAAAAGATGCGGGCGATCGCCGAGGAAGCCTTTGCGATGGTCCGCGAATACAAGGGCTCGCATTCGGGCGAGCACGGCGACGGGCTGGTGCGCTCGGAATTTCACGAGGCGATGTTTGGCGGGCGGCTGGTGCGCGCCTTCGAGGAGGTCAAGGACGCCTTCGACCCGCAGGGCCTGTTCAACCCCGGCAAGATCGTCCGGCCACCCAAAATGGACGACCGCAGCCTCTTCCGCTTCAAGCCGGATTACCGGCCGCTGCCGATCGCCACCGCGCTCGACTGGTCGGAATGGGGCGGGTTCGCCGCCGCTGCTGAAATGTGCAACAACAACGGCGCGTGCCGGGTGCGCGACCCCGGCGTCATGTGCCCATCGTTCCGCGCCACCGGCGACGAGCGCCATCTGACCCGCGGGCGCGCCAATACCTTGCGGCTGGCCTTGTCGGGTCAACTCGGAGCCGAGGCGCTGGTCTCGCCGGATATGCGCGAGACGATGGATCTCTGCATCTCGTGCAAGGGCTGCAAGCGCGAATGCCCGACCGGCGTCGACATGGCGCGGATGAAGATCGAATTTCTGCACCATTATCGCCGCCGTCACAGGCTCTCGCGGCGCGACCGGCTGATCGCCTATCTGCCGCGCTACGCACCCCATGCCGCGCGCTTTGCGCTGTTGCTCAATCTGCGCAACCGGGTTTCGTTTTTGGCCCGACTCGGCGAGCGCTGGTTCGGGCTCAGTGCCGCGCGCCCGTTGCCGCGATGGTCCTCGCGACCCTACGCCGGCGCACCGATGCCGATCGAAAAAACCCCTCTTCGCCCTTCAGCGGGGAGAGGGAGGGGGCCATTGCATGGCAATGGGAGGGTGAGGTGGGCGCCGGCAAGCGACGTGGAATCCCCCACCTCACCCCAACCCTCGCCGCTCCGAGGGGCGGAGAGGGGGAATGCCGGCGGTGAGAGCGCTGCCGACGGGCAAGCAGTCGTCCTCCTTGTCGACACTTTCAACCGTTGGTTCGAGCCGGAAAACGCCCGCGCCGCCGAACGCGTGCTGGCCCGCGCCGGCTACCGCGTCGTCAGCCCCGACCCGGCGCGCGGTCGGCCGTTGTGCTGCGGGCGCACGTTTTTGTCGGCCGGTCTCGTTGACGAGGCCCGCGAGGAAGCGCGGCGCATGGTCGAAGCACTCGCCCCCTACATCGCCGCCGGCATCCCGATTGTCGGGCTCGAACCCTCGTGCCTATTGACCTTGCGCGACGAGTTCCCCGCGATCCTGCCCGGCGCCGAGACCAAGGCGCTCGCCGCCCACGCGCAGCTGTTGGAGGAATTCGTCGCCGCCGAGCGCGCCGCCGGCCGGTTCGCGCTCGATCTCAAGCCGATGCCCGGTCGCACCATCCTGTTCCACGGTCATTGCCACCAAAAGGCCTTTGCCACCGTCGACGACGCGATCCAGACGCTGCAGCTGATACCCGGCCTCCTGGTTGAGACCTTTGACTCGACTTGTTGCGGCATGGCCGGCGCCTTCGGCTACGAAGCCGAGCATTACGGCATGTCATTGAAAATCGGCGAACTCGGCGTCCTGCCGAAGATGCGCACCGCCCCGCCCGACGCGATCCTCGCGGCCTGCGGAACCAGCTGCCGCCATCAGATCGCCGACGCCGCCGGCCGCGAAGCACGCCATCTCGTCCGCATCCTCGACGACGCCTCGGCGTGAGACGCGCGGGCGCCCCTCAGGGCTGATAGCGCAGGGCGAGGCAGGTGATGTCGTCGGATTGCTCGGCGTCGGCGGCAAAGCGGGAGGTGTCGGCAAGGATTTCGGCGACGATCGCGGCGGCGCCCTGCCCTCGAGATTGGTCGAGCACCCGCTCGAGCCGCGCGTTGCCGTAAAGCTCGCCCGCGGGGTTGAAGGCTTCGGTGATGCCGTCGCTGTACAAGAAAAGCCCGTCGCCCGGCATCAGCACGCTCTCGCCGATGCGGTGAAACCCGACCGGGTCGATGCCGAACGGCACGCCGGTCGCGCGCAATAGCTCGCGCCCGCCGGCGGCGCGCAGCAGATAGGGCGGGTTGTGCCCGGCATTGCACCAGCGTAGCACCCCGTTCGCCAGGTCGAGCACGCCGTAAAACACGGTGACGAACATGCAGGCGTCGTTCTCGGCGGAAAGCAACCGATTGGCGTCGCGCATCGCCGCCGCCATGTCGTCGTTGCCGGCGATCGAGCGCAGCACGGTGCGCGACACCGCCATAAACAGCGCCGCTGGGATGCCCTTGCCCGAGACGTCGGCGACGGTGACGACGAGCCGTTTCTCCCCGACAAGAAAATAGTCGTAAAAATCGCCGCCGATGTCGCGCGCCGGGTGCATTTCGGCATGCAGGTCGATGGCGCGAGCGGCCCCGTTCTGGGCAAGCGGCCCTGGCAGTATCGACTTTTGCAAATCGGCGGCCGCCTCCATCTCGCGGCGGCGCTGCTGCTTGTCGCGAATTTCCGCCGCCATATTAGCGAAGACGCGCGCGAAATTGGCGAGTTCGCCCTGCTGTTCGGTCAGCTCGGTCAGCAGCGCGGGGTCGTACTCGTCGCGCGCCAACGCCCCCGCGGCGTAGGTCAGATAGGCGAGCGGCATGTTCATGCTGTGCAGGCGGCGGCCGAGTTCGGCGATGACTGCGACCGCGATCACTGGATATTCCGCGGCAAGGCCCATCATCGCGTCGCTCTCGACGCGCAATGCGGTCAGATCGGTGCGGGCGACCACCGTGGCGGTGCGCGGCATATCGGTGAACGCGCCGAGTTCGCCGATAATGTGGTGGCGCCCGAGGGTCGCCATCGGAATGCGGCCGGCCGGGATTTCGACGAACACTTCGGCCTCGCCCTCCAGGATCAGGTAGGCGAAATTGCCGGGATCGCCCTGGCGCATGATCGTAACGCCGGCGGCGAACGTCGCCGAGCCGCAGCGCGCCGCGACTTCGCGCAGCGCCACCCGATCGAAATGCCTAAAGGTCGGGTGCAGCGCCAGGACTTGCGCGATCTCCTCTACCGGCATCGGCGCCGTCGCGGCGCTCGGCCGCGCCGATTGCTCCGCCTCCATTGCCGCCATTCCCCTGTTCGCGCTGGACTGCGCTCAACCTCGTTCCGCTTACCGCGAAAAGCAAGCACCGACCGGTCACTTCAGGCGCGGGTGGACCGCGGCGCCGATGATCGCGATACTCGGCGCACAGCAGCGCTTCGCCGGGAGCGCCACGGCGATCGGGAGGAGAGAGAATGGCAGAGATCGACATCGGACAATATGCGCTCGACGGCTCGATTGCCGGCGCCGGTCCGCCGTTGCTTTTTCTGCACGGCGGCGACTACGTCGCGCAGAACGGCCCGGTGCTCGACCGGCTGGCGCGGCATTGGCAGGTGACGGCGCCGCGCCATCCTGGGTTTGGCCATTCCGAGCGGCCGGACGGGTGCCGCACGGTCGATGATCTCGCCTATCTCTACCTCGACTGGCTCGACCGGCAGCAGGACGGCGGCGCGGTGGTCGTCGGCTCGTCGTTCGGCGGGTGGGTGGCACTCGAAATCTGCGTGCGCTCGGTCGCGAAAATCAGCGGGCTGGTGCTGATCGACTCGCTCGGGGTGAAATTCGGCGGGCGTGAAGAGCGCGACATCGCCGATGTCTACGCGCTGCCCGAGGACGAATTGCGCCGGCGGACCTTTTTCGACGCGGCGCGGGTGCTGCCCGACTATGCCTTGCTCGGCGACGGCGAACTGACGGCGATCGCCCGCGACCGCGAGGCCGCCGCCTTTTATGGCTGGCGTCCTTACATGCACAATCCTGGGTTGAGGCAATGGCTGCACCGGGTGCGCGTGCCGACGCTGGTCCTGTGGGGCGACAATGACGGCATCGTCACCCCCGACTACGGCGAAAAGCTGTGCTCGGCACTGC
>DATMKU010000055.1:0-13336 GCA_035570935.1 Allostellaceae bacterium | reverse complement strand
CGCTCTATTTCGAGGGCGCAGGCGGCCAGAGCCTCGGCCAATACGGCCACTCCAAGGATCACCGCCCCGATCTGAAGCAGGTCGTGCTCGCCGTCGTCATCGACGGGCGCGGGCGGCCGATCTGTTCCGAGCTGTGGCCCGCAACACCACCAACGTCACCACCCTGTTGCCGGTGATCGAGCGGCTCAAAACCCGGTTTCTGATCGCCCGCATCGGCATCGTCGCCGATCGCGGCATGATCAGCGCCGCCACTCTTGGCGAGCTCGAAGCCCGCAACATCGACTACATCCTCGGCGTGCGCGAGCGCGCCACCAAGGAAATCCGCGGCGTGATCCTCGATCCCACCCCCTCTGTGCCGCTCTCGATCCCCAAAGCGGCCGGCCGCGGTACCACCGATCTCCTCGTCAAAGACGTGGTGCGCTCGGCCGCGGCGCCGACGGCAGGCCGTGGCGCCGCCGCTACATCGTCTGCCGCAATGAGGCCGAGGCGCAAATGGACAAGGCCGCGCGTGACGCCATCCTCGCTGCCCTCGAAGCCGCCTTGCGCCGTGGCGACAAGAGCCTTGTGGGCAATCGCGGCTATCGCCGCTTCCTCAAGCTCGCCGCCGGCCGCCGCTTTGAGATCGACCCGCGCCGCGTCACCCTCGATGCCGTGTTCGACGGCACCTATGTGCTGCGCACCAATACCGCGCTCACCCCATTGCAGGCCGTCCTGCGATACCGCGAACGGTGGATGGTCGAGGACATCTTCCGCTCAGCAAAATCGCTGCTCGCCACCCGCCCTATCTTCCACAAATACGACGAGACCATCCGCAGCCATATCTTCTGCTCGTTCCTCGCCCTGGTCATGCGCAAGGAGCTCGAGGATCGCCTGGCCGCGGACGGTCACCGCCTCGAATGGGCCGACATCGTGCACGACCTCGAACGCCTGAGCGAAACCGAGGTCGAACAGGACGCCAAGCGCTACATCCTGCGCAACACCGCCCCCGGCTGCGCTGGCATCGTGCTCCGGACCCTCGGCGTCGCCCTGCCGCCCCTGATCCGCTGCGCCCAGCCGCCGCCTACCCCACGACAACGCCCGAAAACTCGCCGCAGAACCCGCCGCCGTAGTGCCAACGCCCGAGCCATGCCCTCTAACACTCTGATATAACCAACTTATCCAGAGTCAACCGTAGAAGATCCATCACACAGGACACAGATGGCATCGAGGGTTTTGGTCGCCTTGTACAAAAAATAGTAACTGACTATAGCCAGCGGATTGTCCGTTTTGGGGATACTGCTCACCACTGGCAAGATTTCGTGTCCGATATGCTGGTCTATATATAGACTGTCGCGGATAAGAGACAGCTTGCCGCTATTCGATGTCATGTTATATACCCTCGAATGCCTTGCGGGAGTAGATATATAGGGTCGCTCACTGGTTTGGATGTTGGCGTTTCCAGCTGGAAATCATTTGATCGGTCACGTCGGAGGGATAGCAAATCGGAGACGCGCCGCCGCGTTTGCTGTAGGCGCTGCGCCCGCCGCAGTTTGATCCGTTGCGGGCGGTGTTGTAGGGGCAGGCGCAGGGGTGGCCGGTCGCAAGGTAATCGGCAACGCTGTGGTCAATGATCTGCTGGCGTGTCTCGCTGTCGTCGGGCTGCTGGCGCGCGAATGCTGGCGCGGTCAAAATCAGAAGGAAAAGGGCAACAGCGGCGGACGCTTTTGCGGTCATGGCGTCAGCCTATTTTGCTTCGGGGATGAAGCTAGCGAGGCACCAGATATACGTTCCCGGAGTTCCTATAAGCTCTTCGGATTTCTCTGCACCTAGTCCGATCTGCCGCGGCGTTAGAATTTTTCCATCGTCCGCTTCATCAAACTTATCCCACGCGATCTTTGCATCTGCCATTCGCCAAGGGATTCGAGAAGCCATTTCTATCTCGAATTTTAGGTTATGGTCTGCGGGTATGGGTTCGTGGAGCTTCAATTCCTCGCGCGCAATATGGAATGCGTTGTGTAGATTCCACGCGGGGAACAAGGGCCGGTGTTCAACAGCATAAATGCGTACACCCGCCATCACATCGACGGCGGTGGAGTATTCTTTCTCAAGATAACTAGCTTCGTCAGGTGGCACGTTTGGGACAAGCGCCTCTAGAGTGTCCAGGTCATTGGACATTTCTGTAAGATATTTATTGCACTCGTCGGGTGTTTTTTCGTCTTTTGAAAATGCGAGAGAGGGAGCCGCCATCGCCAGAAGCATCGCAATTATGGCGGCGGCAAAGGTGCGGGTCATGGCGTCCCCTGTTTTCTATATCTTGTGTTTTTTGCACGTCGCCGGGCGGTCGTCAAAGCCGCATAAGGTGCATTACGGAAGGCTCGCAAAAGTCCCCATCGAATCGTCGCGACGGCCGTCAAGTGAAAATACGGAAGGACAGTGTATCCCCGGCGATTCGCGGCGGCCTGGCCCAGGGCGCTAGACTGGGCAGGCCGGGCGATTACTTGACCGGCGCGGCACACTATATCTATGAAAAGGGGATGCCGCGCGGTGTCCCAACATCCCCCGAAAAGGAAGCCCGGATCGTTGCCCGGCTGCTGGTGGAGCGTCACGCTTCATTGGTGGCGCGCGACGAAGGCGTGAGCTTTGCCAAGGTCTGGCGGCTCGCGGAGCGCGAGTGCATCGAACTGACGGCGGGGTACGAGGCGAGGGGTTATTGGCGGCTGTCGCCGGAACGGCGGGCGGCGGTGATCGAGGCCCGGCGCGACAACCCGGGCGGAACGCAGCAAGAAATCGCGCGCGCCGCCGGCGTCAGCCGGGCGACCGTCAGCCGGATCGAGCGCGGCGACCGTCGTCGTGGCCCGGCCGGGCCGAAAGTCGGATAGGCCCGGCGCATAGCCGCGCAGCTCTAAAAAAGCATGAAATCCTGATGCTCCGTCTGGCTCGGTTCCCCAACTTCGTGCCTGATGTCTCGTCTGTGCTCGCGTAAGACCGTGCTGACGAACTCGGCTTTGATCCGATCAGCTTTTCCGGGCGACCACGCTGCAAAATGGGCCGGGGAGATATAGAAGTTGCTCATCTTTCGGATTATGAGCTTTGACAACTCGTATTTTTGCTGCTCACCGGTCGCCTGTAATACGCGCGTCAACCCGGATCGTCCTAATTCAGCATCAATATTGTGATAGGCAAAAACCGCTACTGTTTTCCTGGGCGACATTGGCAGTACGTTCAGGGCGATTCGGACATTGTCATCTTCTCTGGTTACACCTTCTATTGAGAACAGCGAGGACACGGCAATGCACGGTTTCTGATTGTCGAAGATAATGACATCATGCTGGATGTTTGAATAATTCTTTACAAGTAAGTCAGCGTCGAAATTCTCTGCACGATAGCGCCATGTTATAAACGCGTGGAGTAGATCGGCCGTGGCGAGCCTTCCTGCTTCGCTGGTTGCGTCGGGTGAATCCCAACCAAGGCCCACTCGGGCGCGGTAGATATTCTGTATCTTTGCAGCCTTTTCTATAATGGCATGAAGTTCAAAGCTGACGGCACGATACGCCAGCAAAAACCGCTGTTCGCTGTTGGTGGTATCGAGGGTCGCTGTGTCGATTGGGGCAAAGATATCTCGGTCGTGTTCGGAGCAAAACCCGGTGAAAGTCGATGCATCGTTACGCCCCACGGATTTGTAGTCGATCTGGATTCCTGTTTCGGAGGCGCGGGGGCGCAAGGCGATGACATGATTATCTATCGTCAGCAAATCGAGTGTTCTGGCGTTCTGTATTGAATGTGCACGGATGGCGGTTTGCTCACAGCGCATTTGTGGTTCAAGGCATCGGTCAAACTTTGCGCGGTGAATGGCAAAGAATGTGGAGAGGGCTTCCTTATCCATCATCATCGTTCATCTGGATTTATTGGTGCCTCCGCCTCGGAATCTACTTTGGACGTTGTAGCTGGAGGCGGCGTTGCCGCTACTCGCCCCGCTGCTCTCGCCATGTTGCAACCAGAAAGCTCGCCATGGTGCCGGCCAGGTTGACGGCCAGCTCCGCGTGACGCGGTTTCGGCTTCACGGCGCGGGGCCGCATCCCGTGCGCATCGCCGATCTTGTTGCGCACCGCGCCGAGCGAAGCGACGATGTTCTGGCAGCTACCGAGGATGCTTTTGAATATCTGCTCGTGGTGTTGATCCGGGGCGAGGTTCAAAAGCTCGGCGCATTGCCTCCATAGCTGCGGCAACTCCACGTTGTCGGCGTAGGTCTTGCCGGCCTTGTCGAGAACGTGCTTGCACACGGTTTCGAGAAGCGTCCGGGCGGCAGTGATCGCGCCGTCCGGGTCGGTCGCCCGCCGGTCAAGTGCCTTCTGCCATACGGCGTGCACGTGCTCGGGGTCGAACGCCTCCAGCGTGTCGGTGATCGGCTCGACGCCGGGCGTGCGCTCCTGCAATTCGAGATAATCGATAAGGGGCGTGAACTCGGCCCAGATGAACTGCCGGCGCTCGGCGTAGTGGGCGAACTTGTTTTTGATGAATTGCCAGAATTGGCTCTGGTCGCGGTATTTGCGGACGATCTCCGGCACCTTCGGGCGGATGGTGGCGTTGCTAAGCAGCTCCATCCGCAGCCGTTCGTAAGTGGGCTCGTCGATGCTGCCGCCGTCCTGCGTCGCGCGGCCGATGAAGCCAGCTTGTAGCTTCTCCACCTTTTCCAGCAAGGTGCGTTCGTCGTCGTCAAGATCCGGCGGGATGGTCACGAAGCAGCCGCCAAATCAGTAGGTCGCAAAAAAGCTCGCCGCCTTCTCCGGGTTGTATCCCCGTCGGTCGTATAGCTTCGTAGTGCTCGGATCACGATGCCCGGCCGCCTTCTGCACGTCCTCGAGCTGCGCGCCGTTCTCAAGTGCGGTGGTGATGAAGGTGGCGCGCATCGAGTGCGCCGAGTAGCCGCGCGCGAGGCCGATCCTGGCGGCGTATTTCCGCACCATGCGGTCAATCGCGCCGGGGTCCATGCGTCCGGCCGCATCGAGCGGCTTGGCGTTGCCGCGCAGGGGACGGAACAACGGCGCGTCGAGCTGGCCGCCGTGACCGGCCTTTTCGAGATAGGCACGAATGCGTTGCGCGGTCTGCGGGTTGATCGCAAGCGCCTCGTGCCGGCCGCCCTTGCGCTTCACGCGCAACGCGTCGAAGCCCCGGTTCTGGTGAAGGTCGCCGACATTGAGCGCGGCGATCTTCGCGCAGCGGAATCCGACTTGCAGGCCGACGGAGAGAATGGCGCGATCGCGCAAGCCGGCGAGCGTGTCGGCCGGCGGCGCGTCGAGAATCTTCCGCGCCTCGATTTTCGAAAACGCCGCCGTGCTTCCTTCGTCGCGATTGATCGCCGGCCGGTCGACGTCGACCACGGGATTGCGGTTCGCCGCCCCGTGTTTCACCAGATGCTTGAACAGGCTCGACAGCGCGGCCAGCCGGCGGCGCACGGTCGAAGCCTTTGCGCGCTCTTGTTCACTCTGCATCCGCTCCCACGCGATGACGGCGCGATGATCGACCTGGCGCAGTTGGTCCGTGCCGGTGATGTCGAGCGCGCGCATGAAGTGCCGCACGTCGAGCCGGTAGGCGCGGCGGGTCTGTGCGCTCTTTTGCTTCGCCAGCCAGATTTCTTCTTCGGGGATGGCGGCGAGCTGGTCGAGGCGGCTGAGCTGGCCGGGTCGGTCGGCCGGGACGGGAAGGGCGACGGTCATTGCTTCACGATTTCAGCGAAGTCTTTCCACATACGCCGCCGGCGCTCTTGCGAAACGTCCCGCGCGAAAATCAGCTTGTGGGCCTCATGCAGTTCCGCACGCGCGCGGACGTAGTGATACGACAGCGCCGCCGGCAATCCCAAGTCGACAACCTCGGCTGGCTTCTTAACCGCGCGCGGCATCGTCAACCTTTCCTCGCCCGGTCGAAGCCTTCGGCGAAAGCGAGGGCTTGGCCCAAGCTCCGCGCTGTGAATGTGTAATCGTCAAACAGGTATGACTGTCCGACGCGCTTGAATTTCAGGCCATGCTCTCTCGCGAGGTCGTCGAGGCGCAGCCTGTCGCTGTGGCGCAACTCGACCTCGCTGGCAAGGATCGCGGCGCGGGCGGCCTGACCCGCATCGCCTCCGGGCGTATCGATGATGACAAAATTCTTTTCGCCGGCTTTGAGATATTTTCCAGTTCCTCCGCCGCATTTTCGTCGGCATGCGGGTATTCGAGCAACCGCTCCATGCCGAGTTCGAGAAGCGCGTTGGTGAAGGCGGCGTCGTCATTGCCCGGCCCGGTGTTGGCGGCGACCCACGCAGCGAGTCTGGTTTTCATTGCGTCGACCTTGGCGGGGAAAGCTCGCGCGACGGCATCGAGGTTGGCCAGAGCGGCACGCTGTTTGTCGTCGTCACTCATGAGGGCCGAAATCGGGGGCAAGGGGTTGGGATCACCGGATCGGCATAGCACAAGCCGAGCGAGCGATAAACCGGCCTTGAGCCGGCGCAATATCCCGATCTTCGTGAGGATGATCGCGGAGGTCGGGTTAGGGGCAAGGGCCGACGAAGAACCCGATCGTCTGCCTTGCATCAGATAGCCGACATTGGGGCCTCAAGAATTTTGCTAAAAATCCTGCCCCTTCAATTTCAATGGCTTATACGCGTCATAAGTTATGGTCGAAACACCCCGAAAAACGCCTCATCGGCTATACCCGCGTTGTGGACGCTGGTGGAACGAAGCGAGACGTCGCGAGTGCAACATACGAGCCCAGGGCTATCCTCCTCGGTCGAGATCGCAGCCGATCTCAACAGGTGCGCCAACCGGAGGGGAGTGGCAGCAGCGAGCCGGCCGCGCGATTACGTCATGTCAGCACCTTGGGGCAGGCCTGGTCACTACACCGAGCTCACCATCGGGTAAATCGGTAATCGCCGTTCGGCGGATATCTGATCCAATCTCAGCGATATCCAATGGACTGGTTTGGCCCCACATCTCGGTCGCGACTCTGACATGAGGCGCTCCCCACTTGCCGCCGCGACGAAATCGACTGGCTTTGGTCACGAACTCGGCAGCGCCGTACTGACTTACCGCATTTATTCGGCTGAGGTTTTCGCCTAGCTTGGCAGCGCGAGAGCGAGCCAATGAGCACCAGCCGCACAGCGCCGCGCATCACCATCTCGGAACTTGGCGAGCATTCCGCCGCGGGGTGACGCACGTCTTGTCGATCCTTGGCCCGAACTCGCCTGACCCGCCCGAGTTCGCCGCGATCGCTTTCATGATGTTATCGAGCCACAACCCGACCAGATTGTCCCGACCCGCGAAGATGTCGAGCGCCGAGTGTGCGCTGACAAACCTTTCGACGCGCCAGCAAAACCGGTCAGAAGCAGACCTGCCGAACCCCAGTTTCGGCGAGAGATGCCGGCATGACCACAGATTGCGTCCGATGCGGCGACGGTAATAGAGTTAAAAGAAATACTCGGTGCTGCCGCTGGAGCGGCGATCGGACGCCAATTTTCGCGAGGGAGGGCTAGCATGGTCAAACTCCACGTCAATGGCCAGGAACAAGGCTTTGACGGCGATCCGTCGATGCCGCTGCTCTGGTATCTGCGCGACGAACTCGGCCTCACCGGGACAAAATTCGGCTGCGGTGCGGCACTCTGCGGCGCCTGCACCGTGCATGTCGACGGCCACGCGGTGCGGGCCTGCATCACCGCAATCGGGGATATCGACGGCCGCACGGTGGTGACGATCGAAGGCCTCGACCCCGACGGCAACCATCCGGTGCAAAAGGCTTGGCGCGTCTCGAATGTGCCGCAATGCGGCTACTGCCAGGCCGGACAGATCATGCAGGCGGCGGCCCTGCTGGCCACCAACAAGAACCCGTCCGAGGTCGAGATTTTCAGCGCCATGAGCGGGAACATCTGCCGCTGCGGCTGCTATCAGCGCATCACCGCCGCCATCAAGGCGGCCGCGACGGGGGCATGACGATGAGCGCCATCAGCGTCGCGATCGAAAACGTCAGCCGCCGCGGCTTTTTGCGCGGCATGCTGGCGACCGGCAGCCTGGTTATCGCCGCCGAGTTTCTGCCGGCGCGGGCCGCGCTCGCCTACGCCACCGGCGCCGACAAATTCTCCGGCGGTGTCGTGTCCGATCCGCATGTCTTTGTCTCGATCGACCCGAGCGGGGTGGTGACGATTATCGCCCATCGCGCCGAGATGGGTACGGGCTCGCGGACCAGCCTGCCGATGGTCGTGGCCGACGAGCTCGACGCCGATTGGACGCGGGTCCGCGTCAAGCAATCGCCGGGCGATGAGAAGAAATACGGCAACCAGAATACCGACGGTTCGCGCAGCCTGCGGCACTTCGTCCAACCGATGCGGCAATGCGGCGCCGCCGCGCGGCGGATGCTGGAGATAGCGGCGGCCGCCCAATGGGCTGTCGATCTTGCCGAGGTGCAGGCTCAGAACCACGAAGTCGTCCACAAGCCAAGCGGCCGCAAGCTCGGCTATGGCGACCTCGCCGCCGCCGCGAGCGCATTGCCGACCCCGCCGTCCGACCAGATCAAGCTGAAGGACGAAGCGGACTTCCGCTATCTCGGCAAGGGTAACGTCCCGATTGTCGATCTGTTCGACATCACTACCGGCCGGGCGATCTACGGGATCGACGCCAAATTGCCAGGGATGAAATACGCTGCCGTCGCCCGGCCGCCGGTGTTGGGCGGCAAACTTGCCTCGTATGATGCAACTGCGGCGATGAAGGTGCCGGGGGTCGAGAAAATTGTGGTCATCGAGGGCACCCTGCCGCCGGCAAAGTTCCAACCCCTGGGCGGGGTCGCGGTTGTCGCCGCCAACACTTGGGCGGCGATCAAGGGCCGCGAGGCGCTGGTCGTGCACTGGGACGACGGTCCGCACGGCGGCTACGATTCGGCCGTTTACGAGAGCCAGCTCAAAAACACCGCGAGCCAGCCCGGCAAGACGGCGCGCAACGACGGCGACGTCGATAAGGCGCTGGCCTCGGCGGCAAAGACGCTGACCGCCGAATACTACGTCCCGGCCCTGGCGCATGCGTCGATGGAGCCGCCGACCGCCACCGCCCGCCTTGCCGACGGCAAATGCGAGGTGTGGGCCCCGGTGCAGAGCCCCGGCGAGGTCCAGGACGAGCTGGTGCAGAAATTCGGGCTCAAGCGCGCGGATGTCACGGTAAACGTCACGCTGTTGGGCGGCGGTTTCGGCCGCAAGTCGAAATGCGACTTTGTCCTCGAAGCGGCCCTCTTGTCGCAGGCGATGAACGGCACCCCGGTTAAGGTCCAATGGACGCGCGAGGATGACCTGCACAACGACTATTTCCACGCCGCCTCGTTTGAGCGCCTCGACGCCGGGATCGACGCGTCCGGGAAGGTCGTGGCCTGGCGACATCGCGTCGTGGCACCAACGATCCGCTCGATCTTTGTCGCCGACCCCAAACGCGAGCAGCCGGGCGAACTGAGCCAGGGCGTCATCGACGTGCCGTTTTTGATCCCCAACCTGCGCTGCGAAAGCGGCGAGGCCGAAGCGCATTCGCGGCTGGGCTGGTTCCGCTCGGTCCGCAACATCCCGCACGGCTTTGCGATACAGTCCTTTGTTGCCGAGATCGCCCATGCGCTGGGCCGCGACCCCAAGGACATACTGATCGAGCTGATCGGGCCACCGCGCATCTTCGACCCGCGCAAATCGCCGGGTGCCGAGGGCTACACGAATTACGGCGAGCCGGTCGAGACTTTCCCGTTCGATACCGGACGGCTGCGGCGCGTCGTCGAGGTGGCCGCCGAACAGGCCGGGTGGGGCCGGCAATTGCCGCCGCGACACGGCCTTGGCATCGCCGCGCATCGCTCGTTTGTCAGCTATGTCGCGAGCGTCGTCGAAGTAGCGGTCGACGACAAAGGCAAGCTGACCGTGCCGCGCATCGATACCGCGATCGATTGCGGCTTTGCCGCCAACCCCGAGCGCATCCGCTCGCAGATCGAAGGGGCGGCGGCGATGGGGCTCAGCATCGCCAAATACGGCGAGATCAGCTTCAAGAATGGGCGGGCGCAGCAGAATAATTTCGACGGCTTCCAGGTCGCGCGGATCGATGAGTCGCCCGGCGTCACGCATGTGCACATCATTCCGGCGACGACCGCGGTGCCGGCGAGCGGGGTCGGCGAGCCCGGACTGCCACCGTTCACTCCCGCCTTGTGCAACGCGATCTTTGCCGCGACCGGCAAGCGCATCCGTCGGCTGCCGATCGGCGACCAGCTCAAGAGCTGAAAGAAGCGCTGGGTGGGTCGCCGTCGGCGCGCCCGGCGCCGTGGCTGGTCGCCCGATTGTCAAAGGCTTCCGGCTCTGCCGAAAGGGAGGAAGCGAAGTTGGGGGGATGCTGCCATTGCCCGCGCCGGGAAGGCATCGTACGGCGGGCTGCGCTGGGGCTCGGACTTGCCTTTCTCGCAGCACCCCGGGTGGGCACCGCGCAAGACGACGCCAAGCGTATCCGCCCGCAAGCGGGTGATATGTTGATCAAAGTCGGGGCTGGCGATCCGGTGCCGCTGAAAGCCGCCGACCTGCCGCTCGGCGGTCCGCAGATTTTCGTGTGGCCGATGGACCCGGCCGACAAGACCGTGCGCGACGGCAGTCGGCTCAACAAGGTTCTGCTGTTGCGCCTCGATCCCGCCGGTTTCGACGCCGCGACGCGGCAGCGCGCCGCCGATGGAGTGGTCGCCTATTCCGCGGTGTGTCCGCATGCCGGTTGCGAGGTGACCCAGTGGCTCGCGGTGACGCAGCGGCTCGAATGCCCGTGCCATTTCTCGCAATATGATCCGAAGGCCAGCGCGCATGTGGTTGGAGGTCCGTCGCCGCGGCCCTTGCCGGCATTGCCGCTCAAGATCGTCGATGGTCGGATAGCGGTCGCTCAGCCCTTTATCGGCCGGGTCGGGATTCAGCAGCTTTAAGGCAATCAGAAAGAGGAGGAAACGCTGTGCTGGGAAATTGTCGTCGCTATTTTGCATTCGTCGCCGGCGGGTTTGCGTTGCTGCTGGGGGGCGTCGCGCTTGCGCAAAAGCCGTTACCGCCATTGCCACATCCTGAAACACCGGCACCTGTTCCGCCAATCCTGCAAAACTACCAGCCGGTCACCGCGGATCGATTAAAACAGCCGGCGGATGGCGATTGGCTGATGTATCGCCGAACCTATGATGGTTGGGGCTACAGCCCGTTGTCCGAAATCACTCCGGCCAATGTCGGCCAGCTGCAGATGGCGTGGACATTGCAAACCGGCCAAGTCGAAGGCCATGAGGCGCCCCCGATCACCAACAACGGCGTCATGTTTGTCGCCACGCCCGGCAGCCAAGTATTGGCGATCAACGCCAAGAGCGGTAACTTGCTGTGGCGCTATAAGCGGCCGATTCCCGATGACATGTTGCTGCTGCATCCAACCAGCCGCGGCGTCGCGCTGTACGGCGACAAGGTCTATTTCGCGGCGGCCGACGCGGTGTTGGTTGCGCTCGACGCCAAGACTGGCAAGGAAGCATGGAAGACCACGGTCGAGGACTATACTCACGGCTATTACATGACCCTGGCGCCGCTGGTCGCCGACGGCAAGGTCATGGTCGGCTGTTCGGGCGGCGAACTCGGGATCCGCGGGTTTGTCGCCGCCTTTGACGCCGGGACTGGCAAACCACTGTGGAAGACCTACACGATCCCGTCGCCTGGAGACCCGGGCAGCGACACTTGGCCCAAGGGCGACCAATGGAAGACCGGCGGAGGCTCGGTGTGGATCACCGGCAATTATGACCCGGCGACCAATCTCGCCTATTGGGGCACCGGCAATGGCGGGCCATGGATGGGCGACCAACGGCCCGGCGACAATCTTTATACGTCGTCGGTGCTGGCGCTCGACGTCGATACCGGTGCGATCAAGGGCTATCACCAATACCATCCGAACGATTCATGGGACTGGGATGAGGTCTCGCCGCCGATGCTGGTCGACTACCGGCATGACGGCAAAACGGTTAATGGGCTCGTCGACGTTGCCCGCGACGGCTATCTGTGGGAGCTTGCGCGTGATCCTGACGGAACGATCCAATTCGTGGCCGGCGAACCGTTTGTAAAGCAGAACGTCTTCAAGAGCCTCGATCCGAAAACCGGGCGGCCGAATGTCGACCCGGTGCGCCAGCCCGGAACCGGCAAAAAGGCCGATTTCTGCCCGTCGCTGTGGGGCGGCAAGGATTGGCCGCCGGCTGCCTATAGCCCAAAGACGCGGCTCCTTTATATTCCGGCCAACGAGAATTTATGCGGTACCTCGGTCGGTGCGAAAGTCGCCTACAATCCGGGCCAGCCCTACACCGGCGCGACGACGACGCTCTATATCGCGCCGGGTGCCGATCATATCGGCGAATTGCAGGCCTGGGACCTCGATGCCGGCAAAAAGGCCTGGAGCCATCCTTTCGCGAACTCGCAGCTTTGGGGACCGGTATTGGCAACCGGCGGCGGTGTCGTCTTTATGGGCGGCACCAACGACCGCTATTTCCGCGCCTTTGACGCCTCGACCGGCAAGGTCTTGTGGCAGATCCGCACCGGCTCGGGGGTGATTGGCGTTCCAGTGTCGTTCGCGATCGACGGCAAGCAGTACATCGCCGTGCAGTCGGGGTGGGGCGTCGATTCCGCGCGCATGCAGGCGCGCCTCAACCTGGCGCGGCCATACCAGTTCCCCGACGTGCCGCAGGGTGGCGCGATCTGGGTCTTTGCGCTGCCGTAGCGGCGCAAACGCCTCGGCGACGGCCCCCGCTCTCAGGGGCTTGTCGCCGCGCGGCCGCGATCACTCGCCTTTATAGGCCACACGGTAATGTTGAATTTCTCCTTAACGGTCATCGGTATGCCGAGCAGCGGCCGGCGTTCGCCCGGGCGAGCACCGCGTCGGCTTCGGCGGCGGCAGCTCGCGCTCGAATCACGAACGACAACGGCGTTGATCTTCGGATCGAGCGCCTCGATGCGAGCGATGGCGGCATCGCACAACTCGCGGGCGGAGATCTCGCGCGCCGCAAGCATCCCGCCGAGTTCTCTGGCAGTTCGGTAGGTTGGCATGGCATCTCCCAATCCGCTGCGCCAGAATATCCGTCCGCCCTGTGAGGTCCGCTTACGGGTAGGCTTTCGGACGCCGGCCCCCTACACCGGGCCGATCGCCCGCGCCGGGCCGGCATCCGAAACCCTTCCCGAAGGCGGTCCTTCGCCTACGTAGGCGGAAACGCGTCCCAGCCATGACGAGGTATGGCAACCCCGAGCCCTTCGTCGCGGCACTCCTAATCGAGTTGACCGCGCTCGGGACATAGCGGTGCCAGCCTCCCCGACGCCAGGTTGCGGCTGATAAAGACGCGA
>DATMKU010000054.1:0-21782 GCA_035570935.1 Allostellaceae bacterium | reverse complement strand
TGGCGGCGGAGAGGGTCGGGGTGAGGTGGGGGAATCCACGACGCTCGCCGATGCCCACCTCACCCTCCCATCGCGCTGCGATGGGCCCCTCCCTCTCCCCCCTGAAGGGCGGAGAGGGGAAATTTCGTGGCGGACAGCGGGCGACACGGTCGAACGGCTGGAGGCGCTGGCGCTGCGGCTTGTCGCCGGCGAGGTACAGCCCGAACCGGCGTGGAGCCGGACCCGGGCGGTGGTCGATTGGATCGAGTGCTGGTTGCGGCCGGCGGTCGCGGGATGCGGTGCTGCCGAGATCGCCGGACTGCTCGCCGGGCTCGACGGGCGGTCTGTCGCGCCCGGCCCGTCGGGCGCGCCGAGCCGCGGCCGGCCCGAGGTGTTGCCGACCGGGCGCAATTTCTTTTCGCTCGACACCCGCGCGGTGCCGACGCAGGCGGCCTGGAAGCTCGGCTGGAAATCGGCGGCGATGCTGGTCGAACGCCACGCCCAGGAATATGGCCTCTATCCGGCGCGGGTGGCACTGTCGGCTTGGGGCACCGCCAATATGCGCACCGGCGGCGACGACGTTGCACAAGCCCTGGCCTTGATGGGGGTACGCCCGGTGTGGGAGCGGGCGAGCGGCCGGGTGACCGGGTTCGAGATCCTGCCGGCCTCGGTGCTCGACCGGCCGCGGGTCGATGTGACGCTGCGCGTCTCCGGGTTCTTCCGCGACGCGTTCCCCGGATTGATCGATCTCGTCGATTCGGCGGCGCGCGCGGTCGCGGCCCTCGATGAGCCGGCGGCGGTCAACCCCCTCGCCGCCGGCTTTGCCGCCGACCGCAGCGCGCTCGAAGCCCAGGGGATGCCGCCGGAGGACGCCGCGCGCCGCGCCGGCTACCGCGTCTTTGGTTCGAAACCCGGAGCTTACGGCGCGGGATTGCAGACCCTGATCGACGAGCGGATCTGGAGCGACGAGGACGATCTCGCCGAGACCTGGCTCGGATGGAGCGGTTACGCCTATGGCGCCAGCACCGAGGGAGAGGCCGAGCGGCCGATGCTCGAACAACGGCTCGCCGCCGCCGACGCCGTATTGCACAACCAGGACAATCGCGAGCACGACCTGCTCGACAGCGACGATTACTACCAGTTCGAGGGCGGGCTGGCACTCGTGGTGCGGCGGCTGTCGGGGCGGGTCCCGGCGGTCTGGCACAACGACCATTCGCGGCCGGAGACGCCGCGTATCCGCAGTTTGCGAGAGGAGATCGGGCGCGTCGTCCGCGGCCGCGCCGCAAACCCGCGCTGGATCGCCGGCGTCATGCGCCACGGCTACAAGGGGGCGGCCGAGATCGCCGCCACGGTCGACTATTTGTTTGCCTTTGCCGCGACCGCGCGCGCCGTCGACGACGCGCATTTCGAGGCACTCTTCGACGCCTATCTCGCCGACGATCGGGTGCGCGATTTCATGGCCGAGCACAACCCGGCGGCACTGGCCGAGACCAGCCTGCGGTTTCTCGAAGCGATCGACCGCGGCCTGTGGCGGCCGCGCCGCAACAGCACGGGCGAGGCTCTCAAGCAATGGTGCGGGGCGTGAGCGATCCGGTCGAGACCGAAGATGAGGTAAACCGCCGCCACAACGAGAAGGCAGCGCGGCGCAAGGCGGCGCGCGACCGGATGCTGGCGACCAAGACAGAAGAACACGGATTGCTGATCGTCCATACCGGCACGGGCAAGGGCAAGTCGACCGCCGCCTTCGGCATCGTGTTGCGCTGCCTCGGCCATGGCATGCGGGTCGGCATCGTCCAGTTTGTCAAAGGCGTGTGGCATACCGGCGAACGGACCGCACTCGAACATTTTGGCGATCTTGTGACCTGCCGGGCGATGGGCGAGGGCTTTACCTGGGACAC
The DNA here is from genome assembly GCA_035570935.1 of Allostellaceae bacterium. Lineage (GTDB taxonomy): Bacteria > Pseudomonadota > Alphaproteobacteria > ATCC43930 > CGMCC-115725 > AP-15. Next base: position 19,905 of record DATMKU010000054.1, on the reverse strand, counting down.
GCAGGACCGCGCCCGCGACATCGCCGCCGCGCGCCGGGCATGGGAGACGGCGCAGGCGATGATCGCCGACCCGTCTTACCGGCTGGTATTGCTCGACGAGCTGAACATCGTCTTGCGCTACGACTACCTGCCAACGGACGAGGTCGTGACGGTCCTGAAAAATAAGCCGCGCGACCTGCACGTCATCGTCACCGGCCGCAACGCCAAGCCGAAGCTGATCGAGGCGGCCGATCTCGTGACCGAGATGACGCTCGTCAAGCACCCGTTCCGCGCCGGCGTCAAAGCCCAGCCGGGCATCGAGTTCTGACGAGCAGGATCCGATCTGATCGGACCATTAATTCCCGTGTCATTGCGAGCGAAGCGAAGCAATCTCGGGCCGCTGAGCGATCGTCCTTTCGAGATTGCTTCGTCGCTACGCTCCTCGCAATGACAGCGTGGCAACTCGGTCGAAAACTGCGCCAACGAGCGCCGCTCATCGGGAATTCGGATCCGGCCAGTGCGGGCGGTAAACGCTACCCCACGCCGTAGCGGCGGATTGCGTCGGCGCTGAATTTGAGGCCGAGGCCGGGGGCGGTGGGCATCGCCAGCAGACCGTTATTGGGGACCGGGACTTCTTCCCACAGATGAAACAGCCGCGGCATGTATTCGACGGTCAGCCCGTTGGGTGCGGCGCCGACCAGATGGACATGGATCTCGGGAACGCCGTGGCTGACCACCGGCAGGTTAAAGGCCTCGGCCATGCCGGCGATCTTGAGCCACGGCGTGATCCCGCCCGAGCGCACCTGGTCGATCATCACGATGTCGACCGAGCGGGCTTCGAGCATGTGCCGGAACGGCACGATGCCGTAAAGGTATTCGCCGCCGGCGACCGGCGTCGCCAGTGCCGCGCTGACCCGCGCCAGCCCGGCGTAGTCGTCATGCGCGGTCACATCCTCGAGCCAGAAAAGCCCGATCCCGGCATCCTCGACCCGTTTGCCGATGTCGATCGCCTGCTCCGGCCGCCAGCGCTGGTTGATGTCGCACATCAGATCCATGTCGGGCCCGACCGCCTGGCGGATCAGCCTTGCCTGCTCGACCTCGCGCGCCGGCGTCGTGACGCCCGGCAGGCCGAGCTGCATCTTGGTCTGACGATGGCCTTTTTCGCGCAGCCGCTGGGCGGCGGTCACCGCCTCGTCGAGCTTGAGGCCACGCCGCAACGCGCCGCTGGCATAGGTCGCGATATGGTCGCGCCCACCGCCGAGCAATTTCCACAACGGCAATCCGAGCGCTTTCCCTTTTATGTCCCACAGCGCGACGTCGATCGCCGACAACGCCATCGTAAAGACGCCGGCCGGGCCGGCGCTGACCGCCGCGGCGCGCAATTTGGCAGCGACCATCTCGACCCGCAGCGGGTCCTCGCCGATCGCGAGCGCGCCCAACTCGTCGACCGCATGGCGCAGGGTGCGGGTCAGCGCACCGCCAAAATAGGTGACGCCGAGGCCTTCAACGCCGTCATCGGTGCCGAGCCGCAGCCAGACGATCGGATTGACCCCGTTCGGGTTTTCCGAAAAGCCGGCGAGCGGCTCGTCGTTCGGCAGGGCGACGATGCCGGTGTCGGCCCGCGTGATCTTCATCTCTTACTCCCGGTCATTGATGGACGGCCTCCAGTTTATGGCCGTCGAGATCGAAGACGAAAGCGGCATAGTAGGTCGCGCTGTATTGCGGTCGCAGCCCCGGTCCGCCGGCATCGACGCCGCCGGCGCGCAGAGCCGCCATATGGAACGCATCCACCGCGTCATGGCTTGGCGAGTCGAAAGCCAGATGAAAACCCGGACCTGGAGGTGCTGCTTCTCCCGGTTTCGCGAACAGCGCCAATTTGTCGCCGCCGCCTTTTTTCCCGAAACCGACCGCGTGCGGCTTGGTCCAAACCCGGACATATCCGAGTGGCGTTAAGACCCGATCATAGAATGCAGCGGAAAGTGTCAGGTTTTCGACGCCAAACGACATGTGTCCGAGCATCCGTCCGCTCCGAGCCAGAGGGTTTGATCAAAGCTAAATTACTTCATATCGTCTTGGTCCAGCGACCCGCGCCCCTCTGCGCATCCCGCAGCGCCGCGCGGAGCTCTCGTGGATGCCCGGACCAAGTCCGGGCAAGACGATCTGGTTGATCAAGGACAACGGGAAGCCGGCTCATAATTTCCCCAGTCGAGGCAGGGTCGGGCGACACCAGGATCTGCGACCGCATGCTCGATATCTTCACCGCTTCATCCCTCCCCGCCGCGTCGGGCAACACTAGCACGCTAAAGTAGATTTCAATCAGGTCGAAGCGCCTGCGCGGGGTCTGTCATTGCGAGCGAAGCGAAGCAATCTGGCGCGGGGCGTCGTCCGATCGGGATTGCTTCGTCGCTGCGCTCCTCGCAATGACGCCCAGCGACTCTGTCGAAATCACGCAAGTCTAATGCCGCAAGATCAGGGCGACGGCGATCGCGACCAAGGCCGCGGCGGCAATGTAGAGCGGCAGTACCGCGAGCCAGGCGCGCTTGGCTTGTTCGGCGGCATGCGAGGCGATCGACTCGGCATGCAGTACCACCCCGTCGCGCGACATGTCGCCGACCAGGGTGTCGAAGCTTTCGACCAGCCGCGGCAGCCGCTCGATCATGTCGGCGACGGTTTCGAGCCGCTGGCGCAACTGCGCCTCGGGGCCGCGATTGTCGCGCATCCAGCTTTCGATCAGCGGCTGCGCCATCGTCCAGATGTTGATTTCGGGATCGAGGCGGCGGCCGACCCCTTCAACCAGCACCATGGTCTTTTGCAATAGCAGCAATTGCGGCTGGGTCTCCATGTCGAACTGCTCGGTGACCCGGAACAGCTGCGCCAGCAGGCGAGCGACCGAAATCTCCTGCAATGGCCGCCCGAGGATCGGCTCGCCGATCGCCCGGCAGGCCTGGGTGAAGGCATCGATCGAGCGCGTCGCGGGGACGTAGCCGGCGGCAAAATGCACTTCGGCGACGCGGCGGTAGTCGCCGGTCAGAAAGCCGACGAGCATGTCGGCGAGATACCAGCGGGTAGCGCGGTCGAGCCGCCCCATGATCCCAAAATCGATGACGACGATCGCACCCGAGGCATCGACGAACATGTTTCCGGGATGCATGTCGGCGTGAAAAAAACCGTCGCGGAACACTTGGTTGAAAAAGGCGGCGGCCGCCTTGGCCAAGACGCCGCCGATCCGATGCCCGGCGGCGATCAGCCCGGCCCGGTCGTCGATGCGCACGCCCTTGATCCGCTCCAGGGTCAGGACGCCGCGGCCGGTGCGCGACCAGTCGATGCGCGGCACCCGAAAACCCGGGTCGCCGGCAAAATTCTCGGCAAGCTCGGAAGCGGCGGCGGCTTCAAAGCGAAGATCCATTTCAAAACCGACGATCTCAGCCAGGGTGCGGACGACCTCGACCGGCTTCAGCCGGCGCGATGGCGGATGCAGCCGCTCCAAGACGACCGCGAGCCACAAAAACAGATCGAGGTCGCGGGCAAAGGCGGCCGCCACCCCCGGCCGCAACACCTTGACCGCGACCTCGTGCCCTTCGACGGTGCAGGCGAAGTGAACCTGGGCGATCGAAGCGGCGGCGATCGCGGCCTCATCAAACGACCGGAACAAGTTTGCGAGCGGCTGGGCGAATTCGGCTTCGATCGCGGCGCGCGCGGCCGCACCCGGAAAGGGCGGGAGGCGATCCTGCAGGCTCGCGAGGTCGGCGGCAATTTCCTCGCCCAACAGATCGGCCCTTGTAGACAGCATTTGCCCGAGCTTGATAAAGCCGGGACCGAGTTCGTCGAGCGCCGCGGCGAGCCGCTGGCCGGGGCGCAGCACCGCAAGACCGCGCTGTCGCGCGAACAGCCTCGCGACCCGCAGAAAAGACCGGACGACCGGGATCTCGGCGAACGGGAACAGCGCGTCGTGCCGCGCCAGGATCAACCCGATGGCGGCGAGGCGGGTGAGATTGCGCAGGCTGCGCAGCAGCCCGAGTTTGGGCTGTGCCGCGTCAAAGGCGCCAGGCCGAATGAAGCGCAGCAATGCCCCCTGTCAGGTTGCGGTATCGGACCTGTTCCAGCCCGGCGGCAGCGATCATCTCCGCAAGCTCGCCCTGGCGGGGGAACCCGCGGATGCTTTCGACGAGATAACTATAGGCGTCGCGGTCGCCGGTGACGATCCGGCCCAGCAGCGGCACGATGTGAAAGCTGTAGAGATCGTAAAACGGCTGCAGCAGCGGCGTTGCTTCGGGGGTGAATTCAAGGCACATGAACCGCCCGCCCGGCTTCAGCACGCGCCGCGCTTCGGCGAGCGCCGCCTCGAAGCGGGTCACGTTACGCAGGCCAAAGGCGATCGTGTAGAGATCGAAGCTGCGGTCGCCAAAGGGCAGCCGCTCGGCGTCCGCGGCCAGCCACTCGATCCCGAAAAGCACGCCCTGGTCGAGCGCACGGGCGCGCCCGACCTCCAGCATGCGCTCGTTAACGTCGCAGACGACCGCACCGCCCTCGGCGAGGTTGCCGGGGTCGGGGAAGAGCCGCGGCAGCGCGCGCAGCGCCACATCGCCGGTGCCCCCGGCAACGTCGATCAGGGTCTGGCCGGGACGCGGCTTCAACCATGCCACCATCTGGGCCTTCCACCAGCGGTGGACGCCGCCGCTCATTAAATCGTTCATCAAGTCGTAGCGCTGCGCCACGCTGTCGAAGACGGCGCGGACAAAGGGGGCCTTCTCGTCCTCGGGCAGTCGCCGGTAGTCGCGCGCCGCGGCGCCGCTGGTGTCTTGCTCGCTCATCGGGCGACAGGATACCGCCATCAGGGCGCGCGCGCCACGCCGCGGCCGGCGGGTTCCGGTAAGTTGCGCCGGCGCGGTAGACGCCGACCGGCCGCGTCGCAACGGCGCTCGGAACGCCACGGCGGCTTGCCGCAGCCAAAGGCGCTGCCTATTATCGGCTGCTCGAACGCACGACGATGCCGGCCGATATGCTGTCCTGCTGCGTCCCTACCATCCGCCGATCGCGGCGGGCCCGCGCGGACTGAACGGCGCGGGCGACCGGATCGGCCGATGTCCGAGGACACCCCATCGCGCGGCCCATCGGTTCGCGGCGTTCCCGAAGGGGACAACCGCGAGCGCATGATCTGCGCCGATTGCGGTTATATTCTTTACGACAACCCAAAGATCGTGGTCGGCTCGGTGGCCCGCTGGGGTGAGCGCATCCTGTTGTGCCGGCGTTCGATCGAGCCGCGCCACGGCTATTGGACCCTGCCGGCGGGCTATCTCGAGCTCAACGAATCGGCGACCGCCGGCGCCGAGCGCGAGGCCTGGGAAGAAGCGCGGGCACGGATCGAGATCGAAGGGCTGCTGGCGATCTACGACATCCCGCGCATCAGCCAGGTGCAGCTGATCTATCGGGCAAAGCTGCTCGACGAGGCGGTTGCGGCGGGGCCGGAGAGCCTCGAGGTGCGGCTGTTCGGCTGGGACGAGATCCCATGGGCCGATCTCGCCTTCCCGTCGAACCGCTGGGCGTTGCAGCACGACCGCGAAGCCCAGCTCAGCCGCGACTTTACCACCCGCATCAACCCGCCCGGCTTCTGACAGCCTTTCCGGATTCTAGGCGTCGACCAGATCGAGACGACGTTTGATCAGCCGCACATCGTCGGCGACATGGTCCAGTCGCGCTGACAAGCTTGCATAGAGCGCATAATGTCCAGCCATCTGGTTCTCTATTAAACCAAGGCGTTCTCTGAACTCATGCATGTCTGATTTGATATCGGCGATGTCCCCGCGCATCGCGCGCAGAAGCTCAAGAACGAGGTTCGGGCTTTCGTCGGCCATGTAATGTCCTTATCGCGGATTTCGCCGGAAAGCTAGCCGTCGATCGCTTTCAACAGTTTGCCACAGCAGTCAGGGGTCGAGCCCGACCAGGCTGCGGGCGTAGGCGCGGGCCTCGAACGGGCGCAGATCGTCGGCGGTTTCGCCGACCCCGATCGCGTGGATCGGGATGCCGTATTTCTCGGCCAACGACACCAGGACGCCGCCGCGCGCGGTGCCGTCGAGCTTGGTCATGACGATACCGGTGACGCCGACCATCTCGCGAAAGATCTCGGCCTGGGCATGGGCGTTCTGGCCGGTGGTGGCGTCGAGCACGAGGAGCACCGAATGCGGCGCCGCGGCATCGGCCTTTTTCAGCACGCGGACGATCTTTTGCAATTCGCCCATCAGATCCGCCCTGTTGTGCAACCGGCCGGCGGTATCGATCAGCAGGATGTCGGCGCCTTCCTGCTGCGCCTGGAGGAGCGCGTCATAGGCGAGCCCGGCGGCGTCAGACCCGGCCGGCCGCGCCACCACCGCGCAGCCGGTGCGCTCGCCCCAAATCTGCAACTGCTCGACCGCGGCGGCGCGAAACGTGTCACCGGCGGCGAGCACCACCCGCATTCCCTGGTCGCGGTATTGCCTGGCGAGCTTGGCGATCGTCGTCGTCTTGCCGCTGCCGTTGACGCCGATGACCAGGATCACGAACGGCTTGCGTCCGCGGTCGATGCGCAACGGGCGGGTCACCGGCTCGACCAGGCGGATCACCTGCTCGGCAAGCGCGGCGCGGACCTCCTCGGGCGAAACCTCCTGGTTGAAGCGAGTGCGGCGCAGCACTTCGGTCACCTCGCCGGCGACGCCAACGCCCATGTCGCTCGAGATCAGCAGCTCTTCGAGCTCGAACAGCGCCTCGTCGTCGAGGCGGCGCCGGTTGAAGATGACGTTGATGCCCTCGTTGAGCCGAGCCGAGCTGCGCGCAAGACCCGCCCGCAATCGGCCGAACCATCCGCGCTGCTCGGCGCTGTCGGCGGGCTCAGCCGGCGGCGGCAACGGCTCAGATGCTGGAGGCTCGGGCGGGAAAGCCTCGGCTGCAGCCTTGTCGTCTTCGGTCTCCGGCTGCCATGGCTCCTCGACCGCTTCGACCGGCGGGGCGAGGGTCTCCTCGACCTCCGGCGCCGGTTCGGCCGGGATATTGCGGCGCCAGAGCCTCATTCGACCGGCTCTCCGACAAGGCGGCGCCCGTCGCTGCCGACAAGCCGCATAGGCGAGACCGCTCCGACCTCGCCGCCGCCCGAGAAGTTGACCGCGCCGTAAAACGCGGCACGGCCCGAACCCGGGCGCTCGATCAGCACCTCGGTCCTGCTGCCGACCCGCGACCGCAGCTCGGCGGCGAGTGCTGCCGCCCCCGCCTGCCGCAGCCGCGCCGCCCGCTCGCCGACGACCGCAGCGGGCACCGGCGGCATGCGGGCCGCCGTGGTTCCGGGGCGCGGGCTATAGGGAAACACATGGACAAAGGCGAGACCGCATTCGCCAACGAGGTCGAGGCTGCGGCAAAACATGTCCTCGGTTTCGGTCGGGAAGCCGGCGATCAAATCGGCGCCGAGCGCCACCTCCGGGCGCAACGCGCGGGCATGGCGGGCGACCGCTATGGCCGCGGCGCGCGAATGGCGGCGCTTCATCCGCTTCAGGATCATGTCGTCGCCGGCCTGCAATGACAGGTGCAGATGCGGCATCAGCCGCGGCTCCTCGCCGATGAGCCGCCACAGCTCGGCGTCGATCTCGGCCGGGTCGAGCGACGACAGCCGCAAACGCCGCAGCTCCGGCACCGCGGCGAGCAGCCGCCGTACCATCTGGCCGAGGCTCGGGCGGCCGGGCAGATCGGCGCCGTAGGCCGTCAGATCGACGCCGGTCAGCACGACCTCCGAATACCCGGCGGCGACAAAGCGGCGCGCCTGCTCGGCGATGTCGCCGATCGGTACCGACCGGCTCGGGCCGCGGGCATAGGGAATGATGCAAAAGGTGCAGCGATGGTCGCAGCCCTGCTGCACCTGCAGAAAGGCTCGCGCCCGGCCCTCGAAGCCGTCGATCAGATGGGCCGCGGTCGCCTCGAGGTCGGGCGACGCCGCGGTTGGGATGCCGTAGCTCGACGCGAGCAGCTTTGCGCGGTTGTCGAGCAGGCGATCGACTTCGGGCATTTGGGCGTAGCGCTCGGGGGCGAGTTCGGCGGCGCACCCGGTGACGATGATCGGCGCCTCGGGATGCCGGCGGCGAGCCCGGCGGATCGCCTGGCGGGCCTGCCGCTCGGCTTCCGCGGTGACAGCGCAGGTATTGACGATGACGGCGCCCGCGAGCCCGGCCGCCGTCGCGGCGCGGCGAATGACCTCGGATTCGAACGCGTTCAGCCGGCACCCGAAGGTGATGATTTCGTTGCCATCCATGATCGGCTCAACGCCCGGCGATAAGGGCGGCGTCGAACACGCCCTCGAAACTCAGCGCCGCCGGCCCGATCATGATCACATGACCGTCCTCGCGCCACGCGATGTCGAGGGTGCCGCCGTCGAGCTCGACCGCAGCATGGCGGCCGGCGAGACCGCGGCGATGGGCGGCGACGAGGGCGGCGCAGGCGGCGCTGCCGCAGGCCCGCGTGATCCCGGCCCCGCGCTCCCAGACGCGCAGCCTCAGACGGCTTTGGTCGCGAATTTCGGCGACGCCGATATTGGCGCGCTGCGGGAACAGCGGGTCGCGCTCGAGCACGGGGCCAAGCGCCGCGAGGTCGATCGCCGCAGCGTCATCGACAAAGAAGGTGGCGTGCGGATTGCCGATATTGGTGCAGACCGGGGCCGACAGCGGCCCCACCGCCAAGTCGAGGTGATCGGTATCGGCGGCGCGGGCGAGCGGGATCTCGCGCCAGCCGGTGCGCACCAGTCCCATATCGACCGCGATCAGCCCATCGCGCATGATTTCGGCTGTGAGCAATCCGGCCATGGTTTCGATCGAGGCGCGCGGATCGCCGGTCTCGCGGTGCAGCAGCCAGGCGATGCAGCGCGTGGCGTTGCCGCAGGCCTCGGCCTCGCTGCCGTCGGGGTTGAGGATGCGCATAACGAGCCGTGCGCCCGGATGGCGCGGCGGTTCGAGCACGATCAGCTGATCGCAGCCGATCCCGGTATGCCGATCCGCCACCGCTCGCGCGCCTTCGCCGTCGATCGCAATCGCATCGCGGCGCGCGTCGAGCACGACAAAATCATTGCCGAGGCCGTGCATCTTCAGAAACGGCACCTTCCGCATGGCCCCGCTTATATGGCGGCACGGCCGGCCTGTCCAATCCGGCCATCCTCGACGCCGGTTTCGCGGCCGGTTTCGCGGCCGGGCGCCGGGTCCGGGCGGCGCTCACTTTCGCGCGGCTATGATCAGAAAGGGCGGGCGCTGCCGCTCATCGACGAGCGCCGGGTGGGCTTCGATCTGATCGTCGGTCGGTCCCCATTCCTCGACCCGCGACAGCCCGAACCCCAGGCGCAGCAAGAGGTTGAGATGGCTTGCCAAGGTGCGGTGCTGCTTGACGACACCCTGGGTCAGCCAGTTGGTCCGGCGCGGACCCTCGACGAGATAGCCGTCGATCGGCCAGGTCTTGCGGCCTTGCGCATCGGCCGACCAGCCCGGCTGCGTCGGCGCGGTAAATATCGGGTGCTCGACCGAGAAGACCAGACGCCCGTCGGCGGCGAGCCCGCGGTGCACCGCCGCGAACAGCCGGGCGAGATCGGCGACGTAATGCAAGGCGAGCGAACTGTAGACAAGATCGAACGACGCTTCCGACAAATCCAGGCATTCCATGTCAGCCTGGACATAGCTGATCGCCGCGTCCGCGGTTGCCGCCCGCGCCCGCGCCAGCATTTTCTCGGACACGTCAATCCCGAGGACATGCGCTGCCCCCTGTTCGCGCGCCCAGCGGCAGAACCAGCCGTAGCCGCAGCCGAGATCGGCGACATTGCGGCCGCGCAGATCGGGGACCAGCGCCCGCAGCGCCGGCCATTCGGGGGCGCCGTCGAGCCCCGTAACCGAACGCGGCAATCGGCTGTAGCCCTCGAAGAATTCGGGGTTGTCGTAGATGTTTTGCGTCATGACCGATCGGCGCCGCGAAACCGGGATATGTGGGACGAGGCGAGCTTACCAGCGGCCATCGAATTATGCGACGGCGCAGCGACGCGCCGTCTTTGGGCAGCGAGCGGGCTACCCTCTCCTTGACCAGGATTTGGCCGCGGCATGTCGTGGAGTGGACCTGGCCGATTTTGTGCCGCCGCCGCGGGCCGTTCCGATTCTTGCATTCGCCTGGCTCGCATGCTCCGACCGTCTCGGATTGATAAATCGGCCGTTCGACGCGGTTCGAGCGCGGTTCGCCTCGGCGGCCTGAGACGTGCGGCCCTTGACCCGCGAATGTGCCTCGGCACGCGCTTCCGACTCATGGCCGGCGAACCTGCCGCGGCGATACGCGCTCTTTATGTCGGCCCGTCGCGGTTCGGGCGCGGCCGAAGCCGCGCGATCCGCCGCATCGGCGCCATCGTCCGTGTTTTCGGCCTCTGGAATGCCCAAGACGGCGCCATTTTCATTGGTGAAATAGGACGGCGCGGCCCCGCCGGGGCTGAAATTTTTGGTTCCGTAGTCGGGCATCCCGGCGCCACGCGCCGGCAGCGCCGCACAGGCGATTGCGGCCGCGAAAACGAATCTTGTCAGTGTCACCGGCATCGAGCCCCCCTTCTGCCGTTGCGATAAACCCCCTCACCTAAAAGATTTTGCGGCGAGCAGCACCCCCCGTGGCGACGACGACCGAATTATATCACCTGCCGCATCGCGGCGCACGACCCCGGCTGCCGTGTGCCGGCCGGCGCCGCAGCCATTACCTGTTGCCGGTCTCCCAATCCTCGCGGCTCAGCCGGTCCATCAGAAACAGGTCGCTGGTGCGGGCGTACCAGCCGCGGCCGTGCATGCGGCCGATCAGCCGCATCTTTTCGGTCGCGACATAAAACTTGGCGGGGTCGACGAGGTCGTCGCGGATGTGGATGTGGATCACCCGCCCCACTTCGAGCACCGAGCGCGGCCCGAGCGACAGGCCGGTGATGCGCCGGCATTCGAAGCTGACCGGCGACCGTGCGATGCGCGGCGGGCGAATCTCGGCCGAGGCGACCGGCGTCAACCCGGCCATCTCGAGTTCGGCGATGTCGTCCGGGAAGTCCACAGCGCAAATGTTCATGCGCTCGGCCAGTGCCTCGTCGACGAGGTTGACGACAAACTCCCCGGTGTCGCGGATGTTGCGCTCGGTGTCCTTGTAGCCGTCGCCGCCGTTGACGCCAGGGCTGATGCCGAGCACGACCACCGGCGGCACCGAACTGACCGCGTTGAAAAAACTGAACGGCGCGGCGTTGACCCGGCCGTCGCGATCGACCGTCGTCGCCAGCGCGATCGGCCGCGGCACCACGGTCGAGACCAGCAGTTTGTAGGCGTCGGTTGCCGCGATCTTCGCCAGGTCGAAATGCATCCGCTTCCCCGATTTCTGTGAGAGCCCGCGCGGCGGCCATAATGCAAATTCACCGCCCAGCCGCGCAGGCGGACGCGCTGGACGCGGGCTCAAAACATTTTGGGGGAAGCGGTGCGAATCGGGCAGACAGCTATCTCAGCCGCCCTCTGTATCTAGTGCACAGGCCAGCGGCACGTTGCTTGCTCGCTTTCGCGCAAGGCTGTCCGGGGAAATTATGATCCGGGCTTTCGGTTGTCGCCAACCAGATCGTCTTGCCCGGACCTGGTTCGGGCATCCACGAGCCACGACCGGCGCTCCGGTGTGCGGCAAAGGCGTGGATGGCCGGGCCAAGCCCGGCCAAGACGATAAAAGGCTGGAGCCGGCCACCGAGAAACAACCGCCTCTGCTTCCCCGGTCAGCCCTGCGCTTTCGCGGGAATGACGGTTCAATGTGATCGAAAACCGGCCAGCTAATCGGCGGCATCAGCGCCGCTTTGTCGCCTTTGGGATGAGGCCGCCGCTCGCCGCGATCGGCGGCGGCCGCCAACCGGCGCGTCGCCATCGGCGCCAGCGCGCGATCCGTGGCGGGCGGCGATCCAGGCGCGCGCTTGCGGTGTCTCGATCGTCGCAAACACGCGGATCGCCCCCGGGATCAGAAAGCGGATCGCCTTGACCGTCAGCCTGACCCAGGCGATGTCGGTGACGATCGCGGTCCGCTCGCAACGCGAGGCATGCTCGAAGCCGAGGTCGAGATCGTCCCACCCCGACCCCGGAAAGCGCGAGCCGAGTTCGTAATAGAGGCGGATATTGTCGCGCCAACGCAGCGACTTTTGCACCGCCGGAGCGAGGATGTCGCGGCATTCCTCCTTGGTCACCCGGCCCGTGACCGAGATGCCGACGACGTTGTTCGGGAGTCCTTCGATCAGCTCGATCATCGGCCGCGCCTCGGTTCCGCGCGCCTAGAAGGCCACGCGGAACTTGTAGATCAGCACGTTCTCATGACCCTGCAAATTGGCGACCACGGTGCGATGGCCGTACATGTACTCGACGCCGGTGGTGATGAACGCGACCGGGTTCCACACCAGGCTGACGAGAGTGTTCCACAGCCGTTTGTTGGCCGCCTCGGCCTCGGTCGGCCCGATCAGCTGCGAGGAGATATCTTGCGCCCCGATGCCGGCCGCGATCTGCGTCCGCAGGTTTGGCGTCCACCAGTGCATGTAGCCGCCATTGACGCTGTACCCGAAGACCGGGCTGATCAGAATGTTCGACGCCGCGAACTGACCGGTGCATTTGCCCGCTATCGTGCTCGCGCAGGCGGTGGTGGAGGTGAAGTTGCTGGCCAGCGGGAAGTAGGCGTTGTCGCCGCCGCTCGTGTAGTTGCCGAGGGCTTCGCCGAGAATTCCGCTAAACTGGAACGAGTCTTTGTTCCAGTTAAACCAACCCGGGTTCACCGAGCCCGCGATGTGCCCGCCATAGCCCACGAATTGCTGGCTGATGTGGGTGCCGTCGGCCACCTCGTACGAGCGCACCACGCCGGCGAAATCGACATGCCCCCAAGGCTGCGACCAATAGGAAGCGGCGGTGAAGGTCGGAATTTTTGCCACGGCCGGGTTGGCCTCCGTGGTGACGCTGGTAGACGTCCCGCTCATACCGGTCTCGTTTGTCCCGGTGCAAAGAACGCCGTTGCACAGCGTCGGCGTGACCTGCTGGGCCGGGGTGGTTGAGGTCCCGGTGCCAGACAACGCGAAGTCGCTCGATTCGATGCCGCCGGGCGTGACGATCGTGGTGTACGGGTTTTCCATCGACACCGAGAGAGCGCCCCCGTACGGAACAGCAGCCGTGTAGCGCACCTGCGGGATGCGCATACCGCCGGTCGACCCCTCGATGCCGCCGAATTCCATCGATTCGGTGTCGGCGTCGGCGTCGGAGAAGTTCGAGATTGCCTGGCCGGCGAGAAAGCCGCCCAATGTTCCATAGGCGTAGCGAAGGCGCGGCAGCAGGCTGTTGCCGCCGCCCTGGCCCAAGGTCTGGCAGGTGTAGCTGCCGCCGCTGCTGCAGCCGGCCCAGTCCATTTCAAAGAACGTCCGCGCCTCGCCCCAGCTTGTCGGGGTACGGGTTTCGACGTTGATTCGGGTTTGCTGCGGGCTGAACTCGAGGACGCCGTTGTTGCGCGTCGGCGCCCGATTGACCGCGTTGGGGTTGCTGAAGCCGAGGCCGGGGACAAACCCCGCGCCAACCGGCAGCGAGTGCAGGTTACCGTTTTGGCCGGCGTTCGAGCCGTAGTTGCTGCCGGGGACGGCGCCGCCGCCATTCAGAAAGTCGAGAATGGTGATATCGACAAAGCCGCCGACGCGCAGCGAGGTGTCGGTGCCCGGGATCAGGAACGATCGCGGGAAGCTGCCGGCGGTCGTCCCCGTACCCGGAGTCGCCGCGGTGCCGTAGGCGGGACCTCCGGTCGATCCGGTCGTGCCGGGTGCGAAGATGGGGGACGGCGTTCCCTGCGCCTGCGCCTGCGCCAGCTGGTCGATGCGTTGCTGCAACAGCAGCTGATTGGCGCGCAGATCCGCCATCTCGTCGGCCTTGGCGGCGGGAAGACCCGTCTGCAACGCGATCAGGGCGGTCAACCCGCCAATCGCCGCTAACGATCCGATACCCTGCGTTCTCGTCATCTGCAGCCGCTCCCCCGGTAACCAACCTCTTAAATCAGAGGTTGATGATGATTGCCGAGCACGGCGCGGTGAACCATCCATCGTCAGATTGAAAAAATATGGAGCGTAAGATTTAAATCTTTGATGGAAAGATTTAGACCTTGAAGGCTCGAAAGACTGACGATCGGTATGAAATGAGCGCCAAACCGAGATTGAGTTTTATCCAAAAAGGTCTAAACCTCGGGTCGCGGCGGCGTCATCCGATGATCGCGTTCCGCGACCGCCGAGCGTGGGCAATCGCGGCGGTGCGCCGGGTTGGCGACGCACTCGCCAGCGACGAGCTGCCCGATCAGGGCAACAGAGACCGCTTTGGCGAACGCAAAACGCGATTTTAGCGAAACGGATGCGCCTAATCCGGCGCGTCGGCGCTATCCGGGCGGCTCAGCCCGGCTGGCTTCGCGTCAGCCGCCCAACGGCGCCAAGGCGGCGCCGAGCGCGCCGATCACGCCCGCCCAATCGCCGGGTCTCTGCTGCCGGAACAGTCGCGCCGTTGGATACCACGGGCTGTCCTCGCGCTGGCCCAGCCATCGCCAGTCCGCGTTATATGGCAGCAGTATCCAGGTCGGGCGCCCGAGCGCGCCCGCCAGATGAGCGACCGACGTGTCGATGCTGATCACCAGATCCAAGTGGCAGACGGCGGCCGCGGTCTCGGCGAAATCGGTCAGCCACGGCGAGAGGTCGGCGATGTCGGGCCGGTCGAGCAACGCCAGGTCGCGGGACTGCTCGCCCACCTGAAGACTGAACCAGCTGACGCCGGGAATCTGCGACAGGGGTTGCAGCAAGCGCAAATCGATCGGCCGCCGGTCGACCACCCCGACCAAACTCCCCGACCATGCGACGCCTACCCGCAGACCGGGTGCTGTGGCGATCCGCCCGGCCCAGGCGGCCGACGTTTCGGCCGGCAGGCTCAGATACGGGACGGCGGCGGGGATGGTCGCGAGCCCGGTGTTGAAGACCCGAGGCAGGCTCAGCAGCGGGCAATGGCAGTCGAAATCGGGCAGCGGATCGCCGGCGGCGACGACATCGAGTATGCCGGCTGTTGTTCGCAGCAGGCGGACGAGCGGTTGCGGCGCCTCGAGCACGACCCTGCCGCCGCAGCCGGTGACAGCCGCGATGTAGCGAACGAATTGCAGAGTGTCGCCAAATCCTTGCTCGGCATGGATCAAGATGGTTTGTCCGGCTAGCGGTTCCCCCGACCACAGCGGCCGGTCGAAACCGCGCTCGTAGCGGGCGACGGCAAATCGCCACTCGTATTCGCGCCAGCCCTCGTCGAATCGCTCGGTCGCGAGCAAAGCGTGGGCGCGGTTGAAATGCGCCTCGGCATAATCCGGCGCCAAGATCAGCGCGCGGTCGTAGCAGGCGATCGCCTCGGCATACCCACCCTGGCGTTCGAGCGCGATCCCGAGGTTGTTGTGGGTTTCGGCGCGGTTCGGCTGCTGCGCCAGCACCTGACGATAGTGCCCGGCCGCCTCCTCCGGCCGATCGAGATCGACGAGCACCACAGCAAGATTGTTCCGCGCCTCGGGATGGTCGGGGGCCAGCGCCAATGCCCGCCGGTAATGGGCCGCGGCTTCCTCCGGTCGGCCGGATTCGCGTGACACCACGCCGAGCCCGATATGGCTTTCGACGCGACCGGGGGCGAGCGCGAGCGCTTGCTCGTAACTGGCCTGCGCCGCCGCCAGATCGCCTTGCCCCCGCAGTGCCGCGGCCAGGTTGTCGAGTGTGGCCGGCGCGTCCGGCCGCAGCGCCAGCGCCTTGCGATAACAGGCGATCGCTTCGTCGAGCCTGCCGAGATCCTGCAGCGCCATACCGAGGTTGTTGTGCAATTCCGTCGCATCGGGGCGAAGGCGCAGCGCCCGCTCGAAACAGCCGATCGCCCGCTCGGGCTGGCCGAGCTCGTGGCAGGTGTTGCCGAGGTTATAGAGCGTGTCGACCGAATCGGGCGCGAGCGCGAGCGCGCGTTCGTAACATTTCTGCGCCTCGGCAGGGTCGAGCGGTTTGAGGATGTTCCCGAGGTTATGGTGAAAAGCCGCGACCCGGCCGTCGCGCGCGATCGCCGCGCGGATGCGCACGATCGCGGTCTCGGAACGGCCGCGCTGATGCTCGAGCAAGCCCAGCAGGTGCAGCGTTTGCGCATGACCGGGGTCGACCGACAGAATGAGCCGGCACACGCGTTCGGCCTCTGCCGCGCGCCCGGCCTGCTGATGGGCGAATGCCGCGCTGAGCCATCCGGCCACCGGCGTCCCGCCGACGGGCCTCGCCTGGGCGCCGGGTCGGCCGGAGGCGCGCCGCTCTCTTCGGTTCATCCGCCCTTGATAGCGCAACCCGGTAATACATATCCACGACTGCACGCATCTACGAATCCGCAGCGATGGCCGCGGCACCCGCCGCGCCGCGCCCGCAAGACCAAGGAGCGGAGCCGGCCGATGGCGATGGATCGCGGGTTACGGTCGCACATATGGGGTAAGGTGATCGGCGGCGTGCTGCTGCTGTCGTCGAGCTGTGCTGCCCCGCCGCCGGCGGCCGAGCTTCCGGTCCCGGCGGGTCAAGCCCGCATCTGGTTCTATCGCGACTGGCTGCCTTCCGAGAGCCTGAACCTCGCGAATGTCGACGTGAACGGCGCCTATTTCGCGTCGATCGCCAACGGCAGCGCGATCTATCGCGACATTCCGCCCGGGCAGTACCACGTCGCCCCGGCGAGCTTCATCCCGAACTCCCGTCAGGATACCGTCGTCGAACTTGCTCCCGGCCAGCAGGCCTATGTAAAGATCGTCTCGTTGGGAAGTTGGGGTAGCGACAACACCGCGGCCAAGAATATAGACCGTGATGCGTTCTGGGCCTGGCTGACCCCGCCCGAGGTCGCGCAGAGCGAAATCGCCCGCGCCCGCATCGGCGGCTGACCGCTCCGCGCTGTCGGATGCGCTTTAGGCGAGGATCGAATCGACCATCGCGCCAGGGTCCGACTGAGCGCCGCGGGCGGCTTCATTCAGGGGCTTCCGGCGCTGTTCTGCTCGAATTGCATCGGCGGCCGGACGAAAGATTCGCCGGGGCGATGCTCGTACTCCCGCAGCCATTCGGCAACTTGGCTGCGGCGCTGAACGTTCAGTTTTCCCAATAGGTTATGGACATGAGACTTGGTCGTTGCCAGGCTGATGTTCAACTGCCGCGCGATCTCTTTGTCGCTCAGCCCGCCTCTAATCAATTCGGCGGCCTGGCGCTCGCGCTTGGTCAACGCCGGCAGCGGCACCGCGGCGTCGCGATTGGGGCGTCTTCTGGCGGCCAGGGCGATGCGGCGCAGCAGACCGGTCACGACCCGGCCCGAGGAGCTCTGCTCGCCGCTGTGGATGTCGACGATCAGGCGCACGAAATCGGCCAACGCGGCGGTGGTCGGGATATAGCCGATTACCCCGACCTCGGCCCAGGCGATGATCTCGTCCTCGGTCTCCCGGACCGAGCAGGCGATGATGCGCATGTCGGGCGCGATGTCGAGAGCGCGCCGGACCGCGGCCGGACCTTCGGGGATCCTGGCGTCCAGCAAGATGATGTCGGCCTGCAACGCCGCGCTCAGGGTCACCGCCTCGGACAGGGTCGCGCACTGCCCGACGACGGTTACCAAAGGATCGCATTCGAGAAGCTGGACGATGCTTTCGCGCGTGTACCGGACACCCCACGCAACAAACGTGCGCAGAGTTCGGCTGTCGCGGCTGATTACAGCCGCATGGTCAGGCGTGGCGATCGCCTCCACGACAGCTCCCTCCCCTCACGGCATACCGCGCCGGGCACCCGCATCGGGGCTGAGCCCGACGGGCACGATCAAACCTCCCCAACCCGACGATCAGACTCTCAACCCTGAAGCGAGACCCTGAGCACCGAAGCCGGCCACGACCCGGCCCCAATTGTTTAGCCGTTGACGGGATGGCTGAGGCCGTCGTGACTAGCGGTGACGTTATTATGTTCGCGTAGCACCTGTCCAGCGCAATATTATAGATTCGCGATCAAACGCTGGCGCAATTCGCTTGCCGCGGCGCAGCAAATCGGACGCGCCTGGCGGCTTTGGAAAGAACCTCGGAACCCATCAATTCTAACGCGACAAGCTTGTGCGAACACGAGTTGCCGGCGGCGCGCGATTGACAGCAACCCAGGCAGAGGGGTAATTTTTGCCGTCGCTGTTGAAAGCGACTGAACCCGGGGGCCGCCGCCCACGGGCCGCCAGTCCGCGAGTGTCGCGCACTGGCGCTTTGTGTCTCTAGCCTGATGTCGCGGGATTTTGATGTTCGATAGCCTGACCGATCGCCTTGGCGATGTCTTCGACCGGCTGCGCCGCCACGGCGCGCTCAGCGAGAACGACGTCGGCGCCGCGATGCGCGAGATCCGCGTGGCACTGCTCGAAGCCGATGTCGCGTTGCCTGTCGTCCGCGATTTCATCTCGGTGGTGCGCGAAAAAGCGCTGGGGCAGGAGGTGCTGCGTTCGGTGACCCCGGCGCAGATGGTGGTCAAGATTGTCCACGATCATCTGGTCGAGGTGCTTGGCGGCGGCGTGGACGACGCGCGGGCCGGCGAACTCGATTTGAACGCGCCGTCGCCGGTCGGGATCATGCTGGTCGGGCTGCAAGGCTCCGGCAAGACGACGACCGCGGGTAAAATCGCCAATCGGTTGAAGCAGCGCGAGCGCAAAAAAGTCTTGCTCGTCTCGCTCGACGTGCAGCGCCCGGCGGCGCAGGAGCAGCTTGCCGTGCTCGGCCGCCAGATCGGGGTCGCGAGCCTGCCGATCGTGGCCGGGGAAAAGCCCGTCGCCATTACCCGCCGGGCGCTCGAAACCGGGCGCACCGAAGGCTACGATGTCGTCATCCTCGACACCGCCGGGCGGCTTCACGTCAACGAAGAGCTGATGCTCGAAGTGGCGGCGGTGGGTGCCGAGGCGCGGCCGCACCAGACCCTGCTCGTCGCTGACGCGATGACCGGGCAGGACGCGGTCAACCTCGCCCAGGCGTTTGGCGAGCGCGCCGCCATCACCGGGATCGTGCTGACCCGGGTCGACGGCGACGCGCGCGGCGGTGCGGCGTTGTCGATGCGCCAGATCACCGGCAAGCCGATCGTGTTTATCGGCGTCGGCGAGCGAATCGGCGCGCTCGAACCGTTTCATCCCGAACGCATCGCCGGCCGCATCCTCGGCATGGGCGATGTCGTCAGCCTGGTCGAAAAGGCGGCCGAGACCGTCGACCGCGACGAGGCCGAAAAGCTCGCCGCCAAGATGGCCAAGGGCAGTTTCGATCTCGACGACCTCGCCGGCCAGCTGCGCCAGATCCGGCGGATGGGCGGGATGGGCGGCATGCTGTCGATGTTACCGGGGGTCGGCAAGCTGAAGAAGCAGCTCGGCGACGCCCAGATCGACGAGACTATCGTCAAGCGCCAGGAGGCGATCATCTCGTCGATGACCAAGAGCGAGCGGCGCAACCCCAAATTGCTGAACGGCTCGCGGCGGCGGCGCATCGCCGGCGGCTCGGGCACCTCGGTGCCGGAGATCAACCGGCTCTTGAAGCAATATCAGGACATGGCCGACATGATGAAAAAGATGAAAAAGCTCGGCCCCAAGGGCTTGCAGCGGCATGGCCTTGCCGGGCTGATGCCGGGCGCCGGCTTCCGCCATTAAGACGTAACCGGAAGAGACAACGGAGTAGGTGGCAGAATGTCGTTGAAGATCCGCCTCGCCCGCGGCGGCGCCAAGAAAAGACCGTATTACAGTATCGTCGTCGCCGATTCGCGCAGCCCGCGCGACGGCCGCTTTATCGAGCGGATCGGAACCTACAACCCGATGCTCGACCGCGGCCATGCCGATCGCGTCACCTTGAAGACCGAGCGGGTGCAGCATTGGCTCGGCGTCGGCG
>DATMKU010000053.1:0-2793 GCA_035570935.1 Allostellaceae bacterium | reverse complement strand
CACCAAGACGTCGTTTGGCGATTTGAGCGCCGCAAATCCGCCCCAGCTGCCCTTCGCCGTCGTCGGGAACTGGCGGGTGTAAAATTCGATCGCCCGGTCGGGATCGACCGAATTCAGGTGCAGATGATGAAAATTGGGTGGCGCCAGCATGTCGATCTCCTCCCGGGCGGCGATTGTCGTCGCAGTATGCGCCAACGGCAGGCCGAAATCACCGCCGCTGGCGGCGAGCCTATCCCGTCGCCGAACCGCAATCGGGCAAGCGCTCGGGATCGCGCAGCGCCGCAGTGACGCGGAGGGCGTCGGCGAGAGCGCCGGGGTCGTGGGTGCGGATGTAGTCGGCCCCGTGTTCGGCGGCATACAGCTCCGCCGCCAAGCTAGCGGCCCCGAGTTCGCCGGCGGTAGCGCGTCCGGTGATCGCGCGCAAAAACGATTTGCGCGATACCGAGACCAGCACCGGAAGCCCAAAGGCCCGCTTCAGATCGCCGAGCCGCGCCAGCACGTGCAGCGAGGCGTCGGGCCGGCTGCTCAGGAAAAATCCCATGCCTGGGTCGATGACGATGCGCTCGCGGGCGATGCCGGCCCGTTCGAGCGCCGCGATGCGCTGACGGAAAAAGCTGCCGATGCGGTCCCACACCTGGTCGGCCGAAAGCTCCAGCCGCTGCGCCCGGCCGCGGCCCTGCACCGCGTGCATGACGACGAGCCGGCACCGCGCCGCCGCCAGTTCCGGATAAGACGACGGGTCGGGAAAGCCGTGGATGTCGTTCAGGAAATCGACGCCGCGGGCGATCGCGAAGCGCTGCACCTCGGGCACAAAGCTGTCGACCGACACCGCCCTCCCGTCGGCTTTGAGCGCCGACATCAGCGGTTCGAGCCGGCGGATTTCCTCCTCGGGGGCGACCGGCTTGGCCTCGACATTGCTGGCCGCGGCGCCGAGGTCGACGACCTGCGCGCCGGCCGCCGCCAAGGCGCGCGCATGGGCGAGCGCCGCGGCCGGGTCGAGATACCGGCCGCCATCCGAAAACGAATCTTCGGTGACGTTGACGATGCCGAAAATTGTCGGGGAGCCGGCTGGCGAGCGCGGCACGGTTCAGCCGGGCCGCGTCCGTTCGAGGATGGCGCCGACGCCGTCGGCATCGGCGAAGACGTCGAGCTTTTCGACCCACACGCGCGCCCGTTCGACCCTGATATCGGCAAAGCAGGCGTTGCAGATCCGCTCGGCAAAGCCCTCGCACAGATCGATATGGCCGGACGCGGCGATCTCGCGGATCGCGGCGACGATTTTCTCGTAATTGATAATGCGGCGGCGGTCCTCGCCGGGCAGCGCGGCAGCGGCGCTGGCCGTCAGATCGACCGAGACGCGGACCCGCTGCTGCTGCTCGCGCTCATGCCGGCGGATGCCGATGCTGGCCATCAGCACGAGCCCGCGAACGGTGACCACATACAAAGGCGCCGGGTCGGGAGGCAGAGAGCGGCGCTCGGTCATCCCCCACCATGCCCGAGCCGGGGCGCTTGCCGCAATGGCCTGAGCCCGCCGGTCGGGCTATGCTGGCATATCGCTGCGGATCGCTGAGCCATGGGCCTCGTCTGGTTTTTCATTGGCGTCATCGTCGGCGCCTTGCTGCTCGTCATCCTGCCATTGGTCATAGCACTGCTGGGCGCGGCGTTGGCGATCGGCATATTTATCGCGTTGCCATTGATCCTGGCGATCCTGATCCTGGCCGGCATCGTCGCCGCCGCCCCGCCCCTCGGTTATGGCCTGCTGCTTGCCGCCGTGCTGGTCGCCTTGTGGGCGAGCGACCGCAAGAAGCGGCGGCTGCCGCCGCGATGAACTGACCGG
Organism: Allostellaceae bacterium; assembly: GCA_035570935.1. GTDB lineage: Bacteria > Pseudomonadota > Alphaproteobacteria > ATCC43930 > CGMCC-115725 > AP-15. Next base: position 956 of record DATMKU010000053.1, on the reverse strand, counting down.
TCTTGCTTTGGCCACGCGGGTCAAACCCGCGGGCGGCGGCTTTCGCGGGGATGACGAGGTGCCGCAGCGGCGGCGGGGCGCAGCCGGCGAGACGATGGGCGCGCGGTCGCGGCGCGCAAGGCGCCGGCGGCGGTGACCGCGAGCCCGATCGCCAAGACGACGACCGCCGGGCGAATGCCGGTCTGCAGCGAGAAATCGGCGTCCAGCACGCGCAGCGGATCGGCGTGGAAGGCGAGATGGAAATAGGCCGCCTCGCCGAGCGCGGCGCCGATTCCAGCCACGAGGCTCAGCGCGCCGACCCAAGCCAAAGCCAGATGCCCGCGTCTGCCGAAGCGCCACAGCAGCAGCCGGTAGCCGAGGAGCCAGCCGAGCAGGCCCGCCATGATCGTCGGCTGCCACAGATCGAGCTTCGACTGAAAGCAGAAGTGGATGACGGCAAGCACGCCGACCGCGTAGACGACCCGGTGCAATAGCTGCCACCGCTTGCCGCCGAGTCGGCGGATCATGCCGTCGGTCGACGTCGCGGCCAGTGCTGCGAGGCCGAGCAATGCGGCAAAGCCGATCGTCAGATAGACCCGCTGCACGATTTCGCTCGCGATTTTTTCGAGGTCGAACATCTCGCTCGCGGCGTAGAGCGTGAAATGGATCAGCACATAGGCGAAGGCGGCGACCCCGATCATCCGCCGCACCAGGATCAGCCGCGACCATTCCAAGATCTGGCGCAACGGCGTCACCGCCAAGGCGAGGAAAATGAGCCTGATCGTCCACAAGCCGATCTGATGGATCGCCTCGTTCAACGGCCGCGCGCCGAGCAGCCCGAAGCCATAGGCGAGCGCAACCCAACTCGCCGGGATAAACAACAATACAAAGACGACGAGCTTCAGCGGCGACAGCCGGCCGCTGTAATCGTTCCACGGCAAGACCATCGGCAAAAGCTCCGGCGGTGGTGCAGCCTC
>DATMKU010000052.1:0-10248 GCA_035570935.1 Allostellaceae bacterium | reverse complement strand
GCTGCGAGCACGCCCGCCAAGGCGCCGATATCGACCCGGCTGCGCGCCGAATGCAAGTCGAGCTGTCCCTGCGCGAGCTTGGCGAATTTGGCGAAGCCGCCGGCGAGGGTCAGCCGTTCGACCGGATGGCTTCGCAGATATTTGAGCACGCCGCCGGCAAAATCGCCCATGTCGATCAGCGCATGCTGCGGCAGGTCATAGAGGTGCTGCACCGCGCTCTCCGAAGTAGCGCCGGTCGCCGCCGCGATGTGCTCGAGCCCGGCGGCGCGGGCCACGTCGATCCCGCGCTGGATCGAATGAATCCATGATGAACAGGAATACGGGACGACGATGCCGGTCGTCCCCAGGATCGACAAACCGCCGACGATGCCGAGGCGCGCGTTCATTGTCTTTTCGGCAAGGCGCTCCCCGCCCGGTATCGAGATCGTGACCGTGGCATCGGGCGCCGGCGCTCCGTTCTCGGCGGCCTCGTCGAGCAGCGCGGTGCCGATGATCGCGCGCGGCGCCGGGTTGATTGCCGGCTCGCCGACCGCGAGCGCAAGACCGGCGCGGGTGACCCGGCCGACCCCTTCGCCCGCCGCGAACGCGATCCCGCAACCCGGCGGCGCCCAGGCGACCTCGGCAATGACCAGCGCGCCGTGGGTCACATCGGGATCGTCGCCGGCGTCCTTGACGATGCCGGCGCGGGCCCAGCCTTCGCCCCGCTCGGCGAGTGCCAGCGCAAACCGCGCGCTGCCGCCGCGCGGCAGGCGGATCGACACCGGGTCGGGGAAGCGACCAGACAGCAATGCCGCAAACGCTGCGCGCGCGGCGGCGGCAGCGCACGCACCGGTGGTCCAGCCGCGGCGCAATCGCCGGGTCCCGTCCCGTGCCATGCGTCGATCTTAGCAAAACCCGCGCGGATGCCTACGTTGTGGCCCTCCGCTTGAGGGTTCGCAGCGACGGGGACGATATTGATCGACAGCGCTCGCCTCGGTCTGCCCGATTTCGAACCGGGCCATGTCTGGCTGGTCGGCGCCGGCCCCGGCGATCCGGGGCTGTTGTCGGCGCTCGCCCTACACGCCCTTGCCCTGGCCGACAGCATCGTCTACGACGCGCTCGTCGATCGGCGCATCCTGCGGCTGGCGCGCCCGGACGCGGCGCTCGACTATGCCGGCAAGCGCGGCGGCCGTCCGTCGCCGAGCCAACCCGACATCTCGGCGCGGATCATCCGCCTGGCGCGGGCCGGAAACCGGGTGCTGCGCCTCAAAGGCGGCGATCCATGCGTTTTCGGCCGCGGCGCCGAGGAAGCCTTGGCGCTGGTCAAGGCCGGGATCCCGTTCCGCATTGTCCCTGGCATCACCGCCGGCATCGGTGGGCTTGCCTATGCCGGGATTCCGGTGACCCATCGCGACATCAACTCGGCCGTGACCTTTGTCACCGGCCACAACAGCACCGGTGCCATCCCCGACGGGCTCGACTGGGGCGCGATCGCCCGCGGCGCGCCGGTGCTCGTGCTGTACATGGCGCTAAAGCATCTGCCGCTGATCGTCGAACGCCTGCTGGCCGGCGGCCGGCGGCCCGAGGAACCCGCGGCGATCGTCAGCAGGGCGAGCACTCCCGAGCAGCAGGTGCTGGTCTCCACCTTGGGTATGATCGCCGCCGCTTCGGCCGCCGCCGAAACGCCGGCGATCGTCGTCGTCGGCGAGGTCGTACGGCTGCGTGCCGGGCTCGATTGGCTCGCTGCGCTCGACGGACAACGTCTCGATCCCGATCCGCTTGGCCCGCGGTGTCAGGGCTGACCTTGTCGCTTCATATCGGCGCCGGGCTGATCGATCGAGCAGTGCCGCACGCGGCTTATCGATTTTGACTTTTCCGCATCGTATAATTCGGACCGGCTTTTGCCGCAGCGCACCGGGCGGGGATGGCTCGCCCCCTCGACAAGATATCAAGCTGTTGCCTTGTCCTGGTCGCAAGCCGATGGAGATTAACGCTTGGCAAGTTCCGCCTCGGCACTGCCGCGGTATCTGCTCGACGGTGCAGAGCCGCGATTCGCGGGTTGCTCCGGCCGCTGGCGCCCCCCGGTGAGCGGAATCGACCATTCACGCTCGATCGGCGTGGCCGGCGAGCGGCCAAGCCCAGCCCTTAGGCTCTATCAAGAGAAGCTGTCAGCGCAGTCGCCGACATGATCCGAGGCGTGCTCGCTCGCTGGCGCCAGCCGCCCATCGCCGGGCATTTGATCGACAAGGCCCGACGCCGCACCGGATTGAATGATTTCGGCGATATCCCGTTCGAGTACCCGATGCGGAAGCTGCTGCGGGCCTGCCGCGAGGAGGCGGCGCTGAGCCTCTTCGGGGGTGCCGCGATCCGCTGGGACACGGTACGGTTTTTGGAGAATTTGCTGCGCCTGCGCGATGAAGAAAAGTGCTCGCCCGAGATCCTTGATCAGCAGGTCGCCGCCCCGCTGGTGATCGCCGGCCTGCCTCGCTCTGGCACGACCTTTCTGCACGGCCTGTTGATCGAAGACCGCCAAAATATCGTACCGCGGGTATGGCAGCTGATCCACCCCTACCCGGCGCGGAGCAAGCGTGCCGCCGCCGACCGCCGGCAACGGCGCGTCGCCCGCCAATTGCGGATGTTTCAGATCCTGGCGCCGCAATTTCGCCGACTGCACCCGATCGAGGCGTCGTCGCCGCAGGAATGCTCGGAGATTACCGCGCACATTTTTGCGAGCCTGCGCTTTGACACGACCTATCGCATTCCGAGCTATCGACGTTGGCTCGACGGCACCGGGCATCTCGATGCCTATCGCTTTCACAGGCGCTTCCTGCAGCATTTGCAGCATCAGCGGAGCCACGCCGGCCGCTGGGTGCTGAAATGCCCCGACCACATCTTTGCCCTGGGCGCGTTGCGCAGCGTCTACCCCGACGCCAATCTGGTATTTGTGCATCGCGATCCGGTCGCGGTGCTAGCCTCGGTCGCGAGGCTTACCGAGGTGCTGCGCCGGCCCTTCAGCCGCCATGTCGATCGGCTTGATGTCGGGCGCGAGGACAGCGACCGCTGGCTCGCCGCCGCCGAGTTGATGATCGAAGCGGCGGACGAAGCGCGTTTCGAGCAGCCGATCTTCCACATTCACTACCCTGATTTGGTCAGCGACCCGGCCGGTACCGTTGCGGCGCTCTACCGCCATTTCGGCCGTGTTCTCGATCCCGATGCGACCGTCCGCATCAAGCGCCGGGTTTCGGCCAATCCCAATGGTGGGTACGGGCGCCGTCGCGCGCAGCTGGAGGATTATGGGCTCGACCCCGCACGCGAGCACCAGCGCTATGCGCGCTACATGGCGCGCTTCGGGATCGGTCCCGAACAAGGCCGAACCCCGTCCCGACCGGCCCAATGACCAGCCGAGCCGCCGCGCGCCGGCTGACCGCCCGAAGAGCCGCGGGCAAACCCGCTCGGCTAATCCCGGCCTTCGAGGTCAATCCCGCGGCGGCCGAGACGTGGTCGCGGCAACTCGATTTTAGCCCTATCGTCGGCGGCCGGGCGCGGCATCGAGGCTAGCAGCGCGGGGACGAAAACCAGGCTCGCGACAAGTGTGCAGGCGAGGCTGATCAGTAATAGTTTGCCCATGCTCGCCGTCCCCGGATGGGCGGACAATGCCAGCGATCCGAAGGCGGTTCCGGTGGTCAGCGCCGAGAACAGGATCGCGCGCGCGGTCGCCGAGCCCAGCATCGAGATGCGTCCGGCCCGCCAGTTCATCACGAAATAGATGTTGAACGAGACGCCGACCCCCAACAGCAGGGGCAGGGCGATGATGTTCGCGTAATTGAGCGGCAACCGCACCGCAACCATGACGATGACCGTCATCAGCGCCGATAGCAGCAGCGGCGCCAGCACCAGCCCGACATCGAGCGCCCGGCGCAGCGCGACGAACAGGATGACTGCGATCGCCAGCACCGCGGCAATTGCCGCCGAGCGGAAGGAACCGACGATCGTGGCGCTGGTGGCTTCGATCGTGACCGCCGAACCGCCGGCATCGGGCGCAATCGCGGTCACTTCGTCGACGAATTGGGCGAGCCCCCGGCTGTTGCGCGCGGCTGGCTTTGGCAGGACCTGAATGCGAGCTCGGCCATCGGGCAATAGCCAGTCCCTCGCCAAGGATGCCGGGATGCTCTGCAAGCTGACCGGTCCGGCGCTGAGGGCGGCGCGCAATTGATCGAGCTGAGCCGGCAAAAACCGCGTCAGCGCCTCGTTGACCGCGAACACTGTCCTATCGGGTGCAGCGGCAAGCCGGCGCAGGTCGCTCGCGATGGCGGCGAGCTGCGGATCGGGCAGCGATTTGGCGAGCGCCGGGGCAAGCGCCTCGACCGCGTTTATCGCCGCGGAACGGATGCCCTCGGCGGTCGGCGGCGGGGCTGGCTTGTAGGGGGTCAGGGTCGGCCCTAGAAGGGTCGCTGCATCCTCGATCTGCGCCAATTTGGCTTTCTGGTCTTTCGGCACGAAGCTGTCGATCGACAGCACGCCGGAGACCAACGGCAAATGCCGCAGGCGTTCTGCGAGCGCTGCCGCCTCGGTCGTGTTCGGTGCCAGAATGTCGATCGTGAACGGATTGGTCAGCGGCGAGTCCATCAGGTCGTAGAGGGTCCGCATCGCCTCCGTATTCGGGTTCTTGGTGTGCAAGGGATCGGAGTCAAAGCTCAATCTCGGCACCAGGAGCACTCCCGCCGCCGCCAGTGTCGCAAACACGGCGAGCAAAGGGCGGCGGCGGCGGCGCACGACATCATCAAGCGGCGCCGCCCAGCGAAATCCGACTTCGGCGCGCTCGCTGGGCGGCCGGAAAACGCTGATCGCCGCCGGCAGAAACGTCAGCGTGCAGACGAAAGCGATCAGCATGCCGACGCCGGCGATCAGCCCCAGCTCGGCGACGCCGCGAAAATCGGTCGGCACAAAGGCGAGAAACCCGGCCGAGGTCGCTGCCGCCGCGACCAGGATCTGGCCGCCGACCCGCCGGCCGGTTTCCCTGATCGCCGTGCCTGGGTCGGGGGATTCCAGTGTGATCTCGCGGTATCGGACACAGAACTGGATCGCGAAATCCACCGCAATCCCGACAAACAGGATGCCGAACCCGACCGACACCAAATTCAAGGTTCCGACCGCTGCGGCGGCGAACAGCAGGGTCAGCATCAACCCGAGCACGAGCGTGAGCAGGATCGGGACGATCAAACGCCACGACCGCACCGCCAGAAACAGCCACAGCGAGATCAGAACAATGCTGCCGGCCAATCCGGCGGCCGCCCCCTGGGCGACCGAGGCGAATTCCTCGTCGGCAAGCGCCACATTGCCGGTGATGCGGACCCGCGCATCCCCCGATTTGACGAATTCGAGATTGGCGGCAGCCGCGCGGATCGCCGCCGTCGCCGCCCCGCCGGGTTGGAGCGCCGCCGTGTCGACCCGAGGCTGCGCCAGGACGAATTTGTAGGGCCCCCCGAGATCGGCGAGGCTGCCGCCGATAAGCTTCGTCCACGACAAAGGCTGCGGATGACCGGCAAGTGCCGCGGCCATCTCCTGATGAAACGCGGCGAGCGCAGTACGGTAGGGGGCCAGATCGACCTGAGCTCGCTGCAATCCCTGACCCAACAGCGCGAGCGCGGCGAACAGGCCGCGCGCGCTCGGGTCCTTTGCCAGCTGGCCGAGAAACGGCTGGGCGTCGATCGTCCGCTCGAGCAACCCTTCGAGCTGCTTAACATCGAGGAACAGCAACCCTTCCTTATTCAGAAAGGGGGAGGAATCGGGACGGCTGACGGCGCGAAAATGGCCGTGGTCCGCGGCCAAGACCTTGGCCAGCGCGGCAGCGGTCGCCTCTGCCTCTTCGGGCTCCTTGGCGTCGATGACGACCGCCAGGACATCGGTGAACTGCGGAAACTCGCCCTTGAGCGCCAGCGCCCGCTGGCGCCAGGGCAGGCTCTGGGCGAACATTTCGTCGGTGTCGGTGCTGATGCCGAGATGACCGGCGGCAAAGAAGCCGGCAAAGACCGTGAGGGCGAGCGCGGCCGCGAAGACTAGCACCGCATGCCGTCGGCAGAATTCCACAAGGCCGACGAGCAATCGCTGAAATTCCATGCGAAACCAACCGCCCGTAGCCTATTGCGCGGCGCCTCGGACCGATGCCGGTGTCTCAGCAGGCATGATCGGTAGCCCTGAGCACCGTTACGCGAACGGCGGGCGCCGAGGTGATAATCGCTTCAAATCGACAACGCTACCTCAAAACGGCGCTGCCTGCGGCCTCCCGCCGCACGCGCGATTGAGCGCAGAAATGGGCAAGAGCAGTGTCGGTCTCGACCGGAGGTTGCCGAATATTCGGTTGACACGCCGAGGGAATAAATCGTCCGCAACGGAGTCCTATTAATGTCAAAGCCCTACGCTTATGCCGTTCCCCGCTGTCTGGCGGGATACCGGCGTACAACTGCTAATGAGACGCATGCACATGACCCTGCAACCCCCAATTCCGCCGCTTGATATCGTACTGCCGCCCGCGGATACAAAACGATGGTCGCCGAGTAGAAAGGCTGCGGTTGTCGCCGCTGCTCGCGCCGGCCTGATCAGCCGCGAGGAGGCGTGCGCACGCTACATGCTGTCCGACGAGGAGCTGGTTGCGTGGGAGCGGGCATTCGACCAGAACGGCGTCCCCGGCCTGCGCAGCACGCGGCTGCAAGCCTATCGCTATACGCGGATTCCGAGCGGCCGGCCGCAGCAATTCCCCGGTGCCGAGCAGCAGCTTCGCTATCGATAGACAGCGGCCGGTTCTGCCGCCTGGTCCGGCACAGCGGTGGCGGCCCGCAGCTGTGAACTTGTTTTTGTTTCCGGATGACGCGTCTTGGAACGAAGCGGCACGAGCGGTCGAGTTCGGAATAGCGATCGGCGAATATCGCGGCGTCGTCCGCGTGCCGCGGCAGGTGTTCCAACAACTGCTCTCGCACGCCGTGACCCCGCAAAGCTGTCTCGAAGCGTACTACCTCCACCGCAGCGTGTTCGAAAGCGCTGCCGAGACAAAGCTGCGCACGCGTCGGCTGACCGAAGACGGCAATGTCGAGCTGACCTTGCGCGATCTCAATCCGCCCGGCGCCGCGCCGTAGGCGAAATCCTTCGAACCAAAGGCAACGGCTTCGCGCCGAGGCTCAGCCGGTGACGCCGGCCATTTCGCAGATCACCGCCCATTCGTGGTCGGTCACTGGGCACACCGACAGCCGCGACTGGCGCAACAGCGCCATCCCGGCGAGTTCGGGATTGGCCCTCATTTCGGCGAGCGTCACCGGTTTCGCCACCGCCATCACCGGCGTCACATCGACCATGCCAAGCTTGCCGCTCTTGTCGTTCGGGTCGGGATAAAAGCTCCGGGCGATCTCGGCGATCCCGACAATGTCCTTGCCCTCATTCGAGTGATAGAAAAACGCCCGCTCGCCGGGTTTCATCGCCCGCAGGTTGCTGAGCGCCTGGGCGTTGCGCACACCGTCCCAATTGGTGCGGCCGTCGGCGGCGAGTTTGTCCCACGAATAGGCCGACGGTTCCGATTTCAACAGCCAATGCGCCATGGCGACATCCCTCCGCCGGGTCAGTTGTGCAATGGATAATCGGCCTGGTCCTCGTAGACCGAGCCCGCCTTGGTCGGATAGCTGGCGATCAGGCTGAACACATCGACCGGCAGCGGCTCGGCGCGGAACCCGGCATGGGCGGCGAGAAATTCCGCGAGCTTGTCGAGCGGCGGGTTGTGCAGCCGCGCCAGGGTGACATGCGGGGCAAATTTGCGCGGCTCGGGGGGCAATCCGGTGCGGGTCAGCGCCTGTTCGATCTTGTCGCGCAGGGCGACCAATTCCGGGCTGCGCTCGACACCGACCCACAGATTGCGGGGCCGGTCGCCGCCGAAAACGCCGGTTCCTGCGAGCTGCAAGGTTAAGCGGCGCGCCCGCAGCCGCGCCAACGCCTCGTCGACATCGGCCGCGATATCCTCAGCAATCTCGCCGATAAAGCGCAAGGTCAGGTGCAGGTTGCCGGGATCGACCCAGCGCGCCTTTGGTATCCCGGAGCACAACAGCGACAGGCGCAGCTTCAGCTCCGGCGGAAAGCCGATACCGACAAACAGCCGCAGCATGCCGTCAGGTGAACAGGGTCAACACGCCGGTATGGCCGTAGAGCCGGTCGCGCGAGATCTCGCCGTTGGCGAAGAACCCGACCAGCGGGAAATCGCCGAGGGTCTCGCGGATCAGCCGGGCCTCGACACCGGGCTCGCCGAACAAATTGGCGCCGCGCGCCACGCAGCTGACATAAATCCCGGCCTGGGGCGGCCCGGCGAGCCGTCCGGCGAGCTGACGCACCATCCGCACCATGTCACGCCGCGCACTCTCCGGGTCGCGCCGGCAGAACAAAATCTGGTCCCCGGCGGCGATTTCGGCGCCGACCACGATCCAGCCGCGGCCCGGGTCGATCCCCATCAAATTGCGCACCAGATAGTCGCCGGTATCGGAGCCGGCGACCGGCAGGCCGGCAAAGATGACGCCGCCGAGCTGCCGCAGATCCTGCGCCAGATCCGGTCCGATGTCGTCGAGAAACACGTTGAGCGCCGGGCGGCCGTCGATCATCATGACGATGTTGTCGCGCGCCTCGTCGATGCGATGGGTCGGGCCGATCGGCATGCAGCCTTGGGTCAGCGAGGTCGCGACCGCGATTTCCGGCGCCAGCATCACCCCGGCAACACCCTCGGCGCCAAGGCCCCCTTCGCCCGGACCGCCCGCTACCAGCGGTCTCTCGCAGCGATGCGAAACGAGGCCGCCGACGAGAAAAGCGCCGCTCGCCGCCGCGACATCGACCGCCGCCTTGGTCAGATCGGGGCAGCGCGGGTCGGCGTGGACCAGCGCCAATGCCGGCCCGAACTTCTCGATCCACCCGGCATGCCGACGGATCAGGTCGGCGCCCGGGTCCTTGGTCGCGCCAAAGACGCAAAAAGCGTCATCGGGCAGCGCCGCGGTGAGGACCACAGCCGCCGACTCCTCGAAGATCTCGTTCTCGGCCGAGCACACGCCGAGCCCAACCCCGCCGACCCAGGATTTCACCCCGGTATGCGTCGACAGATCGCGCAATATCTGTGGCAGGGCCGAGGCCGCGGGCTCGGTCACATAGACGACGCCGAAATTGGCCCGATCGACCGGCCCCAGGCCGGCGATGCACCGCGAGGCGAGACCGGCTGGCTCGCCGCTCGCCGTTGCCGAAGCGAACCGCGCGCTCACGAAGCACCGCCGCGGTGGAGGGCAATCAGACCGGCGACCACCGGCCCGATCCGGTCGACGAGGACCCCGACGCCGTGCTCGTTGGGGTGCAAACCATCCGGCTGATTGAGATCGGGTTTCATCGCGACACCCTCTAGAAAAAACGGATAGAGCGCGGCGTCATTCGCTCGCGCCAGCTTGGGAAAGATCTGGTCGAAGGCGCGATCATAGGCCTCTCCCCAATTGGGCGGCGCGAGCATGCCTAATATCAGCACCTTGGCCCCGGCAGACTTGATCTTTTGAACGATCTTGTCGAGGTTGTCGCGAACCGTCGCTGGATCGATGCCGCGCAGGGCGTCGTTGGCGCCGAGGGCCAGGATCACCAAATCGGGTTTGTCGGCAAGCGCCCAATCGAGCCGAGCGAGGCCGTCGGTGGTGGTGTCGCCGGACACCCCGGCATTGATGACCCGTGCCGCAACCCCATGCTCGCGCAACCAGGCTTCGAGACGCGCCGGAAACGCCTGTTCCGGCATCAGCCCATAACCCGCGGTCAGGCTGTCCCCGAAATCGAGAATGAGCGGGACATGCGCCGATGCGGGTGAAGCGGCGGCGAGCATCAGGGCCAGCGGCACCGCCGCCGCGGCAGCCGGGCGCATCGCGTTGAAAAGCCTCCTTCGGCCGCCATATCGTCGAAGGCTCGGCGGGCTGCGGGTCGGCGCCGCCGCCTTTTTCGGCTCGAACCGAACATGACCAGTTCGCTCCATTCCGGCGGCCCGCTCGTGGTAGTCGAGAATGTTCACCTCACTCTGGGCAGCGCGGCGGGGCCCGTCAACATCCTGCGCGGGATCTCGCTCGAGATCACGGCGGGGGAGACGGTCGCGTTGGTCGGTCCGTCGGGTTCGGGCAAATCGACGTTGCTGATGGTGCTGGGCGGGTTGGAGCGGCCAACCGCCGGCCGCGTGCTGGTCGGCGGGCAAGATCTCGGCCTGTTGGGCGAGGACGCGCTGGCCCATCT
>DATMKU010000051.1:0-6962 GCA_035570935.1 Allostellaceae bacterium | reverse complement strand
TTGGCGAGCATGTATTCCTCATCCGGCTCGAGCATCGGAAACTTGCGGATCTCCTGGAGATACCGGGTCAGGTTTCCTTCGGCAGAGATGGAAGGGACCGAGAGGGTGGCCATTTTAGCTTCGTTGCTCCGATTTGGTGCTTCGTTGTGGGTAAACGTTGAAACGCGCGTTGTTATCCCGCCCGTCGGGGACCGACGCGCATACCCTAGTAATATAGTAGGGTTTTGTCCAGTTTAAAATCGCTCTAAATCGATAAACAGGTCGTGAAGGTCGCCCGGCAAGCTGCTGTCGAACGCCAAAAAGCGATCCTCGGCGGGATGGGTGAAACCGAGCCGGCGGGCATGCAGCGCCTGCCGCGGCAAGCCGGCGACGCGTTCGCCGACCTCGCCCGAGCGGGCCACGGCGCGGCCGGCGCGGGCGCCGTAGACCGGGTCCCCGATCAGCGGATGGCCGGCATGCGCCAAATGCACGCGAATCTGGTGGGTCCGGCCGGTGGCAAGCCGGCATTCGACGAGTGCCGCATATGTCTTGAACGCGCGCTCGACGCGGTAGCGCGTCAGCGCCGGGCGCCCCCTGTCGGCGCCGACAACCGCCATCTTTTTGCGGTTGACCGCACTGCGGCCGATATTTCCGGAAATCTCGCCCGCCGCCGGGTGCGGCACCCCCCAGACAAAGGCGGCGTAGGCGCGGTCGATCCGGCGCATGGCAAAATCCCGCGACAGTTTGCGATGGGCGGCATCAGTCTTGGCGATGACCATCAGCCCGCTCGTGTCCTTGTCGAGCCGGTGGACGATGCCCGGCCGGCGCACCCCGCCGATGCCGGCGAGGCTCGTGCCGCAATGAGCGAGGAGCGCGTTGACGAGGGTGCCGTCGGGATTGCCGGGTGCGGGATGGACAACGAGCCCGGCGGGCTTGTCGATGACGATCAGATGTGCATCCTCGAACCGGATGTCGAGCGCCAATGGCTGGGCTGCCGGGACCGCATCCTCGGCGTCGGGGAGGAACACGACAAAGTTCTCGCCGCGCCGCACCCGCCGGGAGGGCTCGCGCGCGGTGTCGCCGTCCCGCACGACGCGGCCCTCTTCGATCAGCCGCTTGAGCCGCGTGCGGGACAATTCGGGAAGATGGTTTGCCAGCATGCGGTCGAGGCGCATTCCGTCTTCGCCCGGTTCCGCGCTGACCAGGGCGGAACCGGCGGCGAAATTGTCGGCCGCCGTCATCGGCGGACCCGTCGCCGGCCAATCGAGGGCACACCATTGCGGACGCTAAAGGCTGTGGTCGTGGTAATGGGCATCATGCTCGTCGCCGGTTTTGCCGCGTTGATTTTTGTCATTGCCGGCCGGATGTCGCACCGCGGCATCGGCGAGACCGCCGGGCGCGCGTTTTCGACGGACGCGGTCGCGATCCCGCGCGGAGCGCGGGTCGAGGCGATGACCACCGCTGAAAACCGCCTGATATTGGACCTCGTCTTGCCTGATGGCGAGCGCCAGCTCGTCGTCCTCGACCTGGGATCGGGCGCGCGTATCGGGACGATCGAACTCCGCCCGGCGCAATAAAGGCTAGCGCGAATTCGCGATCGCCGGCGCCGCCGGAAAAAACCCATGATCAAACTGGTTCTACCCCGAACTTCTCACCAACGGCACTGTTCGCCCAAGCGGAATTCGACGGACCGAGAAATGTCGCGGCTTCTCTTTCGATCAATTTCGGCGTTCGCCGGAGTTCGCGGCGCGGCCGCGTCCGGCGCGGGCGGCGGATCGGCTTCGATCAGGTGCGGCGGCTTCGCCAAGAGAGCCGGCTCCTGGCGGTTCCCCAAAATGGGAAGCCGCTTTTTTGCTGCCAAACCGTTTTGGGGGCGGATGTATGCGCAGGAAATGTACGGATGGGCGGCCAATTACAGCCGGCACCGCCGCTTCGCACCGTGCCGGGGCTGCCCAGGGGCGGCGGAACGGCACCCAGAGCTTAGGGCCGGTTTTCGATCTCGAACGCCATCTGCCCTCGGATTGGTGGCGCACCTTGTTCAACTCGCTTTATCTCGAAACCGACGGCGACGTGTTCGAAAACGAGCGCAATACGATCGACGAGGTCGACCGGCTGATCCATGCCGCCGGGATCCGGCCCGATGATCGCATTCTCGATCTGTGCTGCGGGCAAGGGCGCCACGCGCTCGAACTGGCCCGGCGTGGTTTTCGGCATGTTACCGGGCTTGATCGTTCGCGTTACCTGATCCGCCTCGCCCGCAAGCGCGCCCGGCAATGCGATCTGCAGATATCCTTTCACGAGGGCGATGTCCGCGATTTCCGCCTCGGTGACGGCGAATTTGATTGCGCCTGCATCCTCGGCAACTCGTTCGGCTATTTCGAGCGCCCTGAGGACGATCTCGCCGTTCTCAACGCGGTCAAGCGGGCCTTGGCGCCGGGCGGCAAGCTGGTCATGGATGTGATGGACGGCGAATGGATGCGCTGCCATTTCGAGCCGCGCTCGTGGGAGTGGATCGACCAGACCCACTTTGTCTGCCGCGAGCGCAGTCTTGCCGAAGATCGCGACCGGCTGATCAGCCGCGAGGTCGTCGTCGACACCGCGCGCGGCGTCATTGCCGACCAGTTCTATGCCGAGCGGCTCTATCCGCGAGAGCGCCTGGAGGCGCTGCTGACCGGCGCCGGCTTTCGCAACCTGCGCATTCATCCGTTGTCGGCGCCCGATTCGCAGCGCAACCAGGATCTCGGCATGACCGCGCATCGGCTGTTCGCGACCGGCGAGGCGCCGGCAAACGCCGCGGCTGCGGCGTCGGTCCGGGCGCATCGCCGATGTCGCGGCGATCCGCCGCGGACCATGTCCTCGCGATCCGGGCGGACGTGAGCGACTGCCTCATTGTTCGCGGCTCGGCCGTCCCAGGTGTGGCGCCGCGGCGGGCTCGATTTAGCGCCCGCCCTCGCGCGCCCAGGCCAAGAGCCGGTCGAGAAACGCGGCGCCCTCGGCGAACTGGGCGCGAGTGACGTATTCGTTCGGCTGATGCGCCACGTCGATCGAACCCGGGCCGCAGATCACCGCCGGGATGCCGGCGGCCTGGAACAGCCCGGCCTCGGTGGCGAAGGCGATCGTCGTCGTCTCGTTGGCGCCGGTCAGCTCGCGGGCGAGCGCCTCGGCCGGCGACAAGGGATCGGGCACCAGAGGCGGCACCAACGCCGCGGTCTCGGTCGAGATCGCGGCATCGGGATGTGCTGAGCGCAGGCGCGGCAACAGATCGCCCGCGACGAAATCGTCGATCCGGCGGCGCAGCGCCGCGTCGTCCTCGCCCGGCACCGCGCGAAACTCCCATTCGAAAACGCAGTCGCGGGCGATGATGTTGACCGCGGTGCCGCCCTCGATCCGGCCGATGTTGAAGCTGGTGAAGGGCGGGTCGAAGCGGCTGTCGGGCGACGACGACGCACGGCAACCGGCGGCGACCCGGCTGATTTCCCCGATGATCTCGGCGGCAGCGGCGATCGCGTTGACGCCATGGTCGGGCGCGCTCGAATGCGCCTCGTGCCCGGTGACCCGCGTGCGCAGGAATTGGATGCCCTTATGCGCATTGGCGACGCGCATCCCGCTTGGCTCGCCGATGATCGCGAGACGCGGCCGGGCAGCACCTTTGGGCAGGGCGCCGATCAGCCCCGGCACGCCGAGACAGCCGACCTCCTCGTCATAGCTCAGCGCCAGATGCAGCGGGACCTCGAGCGGCGGCGCCAGCGCCTGCGGCGCCAATGCCAGGGCGAGCGCGATGAACCCCTTCATGTCGGCGGTGCCGCGCCCGTAAAGCCGGTCGCCACGGGCATCGAGCCGGAAGGGGTCAGTCTCCCAAGCCTGACCCGCGACGGGGACGACATCGGTATGTCCGGAGAGGATGACCCCGCCGCGCTCGGCGGGGCCGATTGTCGCAAACAAATTGGCCTTGCCACCGTCGGGGCTGCGCGTCAACGCGCTCGCGATGCCGTAGCCGTCAAGATAATCGGCGATCCATTCGATCAGCGCCAGGTTGGACTTGGCCGAGACCGTGTCGAAGCCGACCAGACGGTCGAGGATCGCCACCGCGTCGAGGGCCATCGTCGCGACCGCGCTCGCGCTGGCGTCAGACGTTGTCGAGCTTGGCGCTGCCTGGCGTCCCGACCATTGCCAGCACCTCGCGCCGGGTCGTCGGGTCGCTGCGAAACACACCGAGCATGCGGCTCGTCACCATCATCGTCCCCGGCTTGTGGACGCCGCGCGCCGTCATGCATTGGTGGGCGGCCTCGATGACGACGGCGACCCCTTTGGGCTGCAATACGTCGTCGAGCGTGTTGGCGATCTGCGAGGTCATCTTTTCCTGGATCTGCAGCCGCTTCGCAAAGACGTCGACGAGCCGCGCCAATTTCGAGATGCCGACGACGCGGTTGTTCGGCAGATAGGCCACATGGACCTTGCCGATGATCGGGGCGATGTGGTGCTCGCAATGCGACTCGAAGCGGATGTCCTTCAGGAGGACGATCTCGTCATAGCCGTCGGTCTCCTCGAACATGCGCTGCAACAGCGCCACCGGGTCCTCGTCATAGCCGCTGAAATATTCGCGGTAGGCGCGGACGACACGGTCGGGCGTGCCGAGCAGCCCCTCGCGCTCCGGGTCGTCGCCGGCCCAGCGTAGCAGGGTGCGGACGGCCTCCTCGGCCTCGGCGCGGCTCGGCCGCGAGATTGCGGCCGGGCGGGAAGGCGGCTCGTGTAGGGACAAAGACGGTGCGAGAAAGCGCGACATCGATGGCTCTCTTTTTTCTGATTGAGAAAGGTCGGACAGCGGTTCGGCCGTGCCGCCGCCGGGTTCAGTTGAGCCGCACCGGCTGATGCGGGCTGTCGAGCGAAAAGGCGGGGATGCGGACCGAAAACGACTCGCCCGAACGGGTTTCCATCTCATAGCTGCCGACCATGATCCCAGACGGCGTCGGCAATGGCGTACCGCTGCTATATTCAAAGCTTTCGCCGGGTCCGAGCACCGGTTGCTCGCCGACGACGCCGGGCCCGCGCACTTCCTGCACCTGGCCGCGGCTGTCGGTGATCTTCCAGTGGCGACGGCGCAGCTGGACGGTCTCCTCGCCGCGGTTTTCGATGCGCACGTGATAGGCCCAGACGTAATGGCCCTCGGCCGGCGAGGATTGGTCCTCCAGATAGACGGGCTTGACCGTGACGCTGATCGATCGGGTGGTTTCGGAATACATGGCCGCGTGTCCTCGCTCTCTGGGCCGGCGGGCGCCGGCGGAGCCGCCGTCGAAATCGGCGCGAACGGAAATTAGCGCGAACAATGTCGGGCGAGCGCTCGAAAGGTCAAGATCGCCGGGGTGCCAGCAGTTCGAGCACGCGCTCATCGACCTCGCGTCCGCCGCGGGCGCTGATCGGCTGGATGCAGACATGATCGGCGCCAGCGTCCCAGTGCTGCTTGATGCGGGCGCGGATCGCGGCTTCGTCGCCCCAGGCGACGATTGCGTCGACAAAATGGTCGGAGCCGCCGCCCGCCATGTCGGCGTCGGTGAAACCCTGCAGTCGCCAGGCGTTGACGTAATTCTCGAGCTGCAGATAGTGCGACAGCGCGTCGCGCGCCGCCCGGCGTGCCGTCGCCGGGTCGGTTTCGAGCAATACCCAGACCTCGGGGGCGAGGATCTTGCCGGGGCCGAGGATCTGGCGCGCCTCCGCCGTGTGCGCCGGGATCGTGTTGTAGGGGTGCGCCCCGTCGGCAAGCTCCCCCGACAACGCCATCATCCGCGGGCCGAGCGCCGCGACCACGATCGGCGGCGTTTCGCGCGGCGCCGGCGCCTGGTAGGGCGCCTCGCGCATTGCCTGCAGATAGGCGCGCATCGTCGCCACCGGCTTGCCGTAGGTGTGATGCCGCAGCCCCTCGACCATCGGTCGGTGCGACACGCCGACGCCGAGCAGAAAGCGGCCGTCGGATTGCTCGGCTAATGCGCGCTGGCCGTTCGCCATCGCCATCGGGTCGCGCGCATAGATGTTGGCGATGCCGGTCGCGACGACGAGTTTTTGGGTGTTGGCGAGCAGCCACGCGGAGTGGACGAGCGCATTGCGCCCGCGGCTCTCGGGCAGCCACAGCACGCCGTAGCCCCACCCCTCGACCCGCTTGGCGAACGCCGCCCCCGCCGCGGCACTCATCCGATCCATCCCGACCCAAACCCCGAGCCTGCCCAATTCCATCGCCGACCACTCCTCAAAGGACGCGCGTTCCGCACAGTCTGAATCGCGAACGGACGAACGTCCAGTCCGCTCCATTTCAGGTGGTCAGATCAGAGCATCAGCAGCGCGGCGTCGATCCAGCGGCGCTCTCGGGTCTCTAGGAAGCGTCACTCATTTGTGAAATTATGTAGCTGTCTCACCTAACGCTACATTTTGTGACAATTTTCTAGCTACCCACAAAAGAATCAACAGCTAGGGCCACTGGCACAGCCAATTGTGGAGCCCTATTGACTTAGGGGCCGCTTTTTGCGATCCCTGATTGCGGCGATCCGCCGTCCAGCGATCACCTCTCGTTCGAGCCCCGAGACCCCGATGCGCCCTTTAAGCGCGGAGCGTCATGGGGACGCGCCGGGGAGATAGGACCGATCCTGTCGTCTCGAAGCGAAAGGAGGTGGCCAATGGCCGCCTTCGCCAATGGCCTGCCCTGGGGGCGCATGGTTTCCGTGCGAGGCTATCTCAGGTGCAGGGGTGGTAGGTAGAGTCGGGATGTGGCGCGGTGGCGGTAGGCCGGGCATGTCTGTTTCCGCCCCTTTCGTTTGGCGGTGCCTTAGTGGCTCGTCCATAACTCCGTTTCCACATCCCGCTCATCGAACCGGACATGCGGATTTCCCTGCATCCGGCTCTCGGACAAGACTTCACGCCTTCGCCCATGGCACGTCGCGCCCAAGCCGGGTCAGACGCACGAGCCCGAAAGTCTCGTAGAGGTGCGGGAGTGGATA
>DATMKU010000050.1:0-9067 GCA_035570935.1 Allostellaceae bacterium | reverse complement strand
ATGGGCGGCATGCTGTCGATGCTGCCGGGGGTCGGCAAGCTGAAAAAGCAGCTCGGCGAGGCCAATATCGACGAGAGCATCGTCAAGCGCCAGGAAGCAATCATCTCGTCGATGACCAAAAGCGAGCGGCGCAACCCGATGCTGCTCAACGGTTCGCGCCGGCGACGGATCGCCGGCGGCTCAGGCACCTCGGTGCAGGAAATCAACCGCCTCTTGAAACAGTACCGCGACATGGCCGACATGATGAAAAAGATGAAAAAGCTCGGTCCCAAGGGCTTGCAGCGGCATGGCCTTGCCGGGCTGATGCCGGGCGCCGGCTTCCGCCACTAAGACGTAACCGGAAGAGACAGACGTAACCGGAAGAGATATACGGAGTAGGTGGCAGAATGTCGTTGAAGATCCGCCTCGCCCGCGGCGGCGCCAAGAAAAGACCGTATTACAGCATCGTCGTCGCCGATTCGCGCAGCCCGCGCGACGGCCGCTTTATCGAGCGGATCGGAACCTACAACCCGATGCTCGACCGCGGCCATGCCGACCGCGTCACCTTGAAGACCGAGCGGGTGCAGCATTGGCTCGGCGTCGGCGCGCTGCCGACCGATCGGGTCGCGCGCTTCCTCGGCGAGGCCGGGCTGATCGAGAAACCGGCGATGCGCGCGACCCCGATCAAATCGGCGCCCAAGGCCAAGGCCCAGGAGCGCCAGAAAGCCGCGGCCGAAGCAGCCGCCGCGGCTGCCGGCAGCACCTAGGCGCCGGCCCGCGGCGACCGATCGGGCGGAGTGAAAATGACGGCGGCGGAAAAGCAGGTTTGCGTCGGAATCGTCACCGGCCCGCAAGGGGTCGGCGGCGCCGTGCGCATCAAGAGCTTTACCGCGCGCCCCGAGGACGTCGCCGCCTATGGCCCGCTCGCCGACGAGAGCGGGACGCGCCGGCTGGAGTTGCGGCTTGTCGGTGCGGCGAAAGGCGTGGTCATCGCCCGCGTTGCCGGCGTCGACGACCGCAACCGGGCCGAGGGCTTGCGCGGGCTGCACCTCTATCTGCCGCGCGCCGCACTGCCGCCGCCCGAGGAAGACGAGTATTACCACGCCGATATGATCGGTCTCGACGCGGCTCTGCCGGATGGGACGCGGGTCGGCCGGGTGCGCGCGATCCATGATTTCGGCGCCGGGGACACGCTCGAAATCGAACGCAGTGGCGCACCGCCGCTGATGGTGCCGTTTACCCGCGCGATCGTGCCGGTGATCGAGATCGACGCCGGCCGCCTCGTCATCGACCCGCCACCCGGCCTGCTCGACAACGGCGAAACCGCCCCGCCGGCCGCTGTGGAAGAGCCATGACCTGGCGGGCGACGGTTTTGACGATCTTCCCGGAGATGCTGCCGGGCCCGCTTGCCTATTCGCTCGCCGGCAAGGCGTTGCAATCCGGGATGTGGCGGCTCGACACCGTCGATATCCGCGACTTTGCGTCCGACCGGCATCGCTCGGTCGACGACGCGCCGTTTGGCGGCGGCCCCGGGATGATCATGCGCCCAGACGTGCTCGACGCCGCGATCGCCGGCGCCGGCGGGGTTGGGCCGTTGATCCTGCTGTCGCCGCGCGGGCGGCGACTCGATCAGCGGCGGGTCGCCGAATTCGCCGCCGGGCCGGGGATAACCCTGATCTGCGGCCGCTTCGAAGGGATCGACGAGCGTGTTGTCGAAGCCCGCGCGATCGAAGAATTGAGCCTTGGCGATTTCGTCCTGTCCGGCGGCGAGCCGGCGGCGATTGCGCTGATCGATGCCTGCGTGCGATTGCTGCCGGGCGTTGTCGGCGACCCCGAGGCGCTCGCCGAGGAGAGTTTTGCCGCGAGCTTGCTCGAATACCCGCAATACACCCGGCCGCAATCGTGGCAGGGCCGGTTGGTGCCGGAGGTGCTGGTGTCGGGCGACCATCGGCGCATCCGGTCGTGGCGCCGGGCCGAGGCCGAGCGGCTGACGCGCGAGCGCCGCGGCGATTTGTGGGAACGCTATCTGGCCGGCCCCGGCCATGTTGTCGGGCACGATGGCCATCGAAATCGAAAGGTCGAGGAATGAACCTTCTGCAGCAATTGGAACGCGAACAGGTCGAAAAGCTCGCCGCCGCCCGCCCGGTGCCGAAATTCGAGCCGGGCGACACGGTGCGCGTCAGCCTGCGCGTCGTCGAAGGCGAGCGTGAGCGCATCCAGGCGTTCGAAGGGGTGTGCATCGGGCGCAAGAACGCCGGCATCAATTCGAGCTTTACCTTGCGCAAGATTTCGTATGGCGAGGGCGTCGAACGCGTCTTTCCGCTGTATTCGCCGCGCATCACCGCAATCGACGTGGTGCGGCGCGGCGTGGTGCGGCGGGCCAAGCTCTATTATCTGCGCGGCCTTACCGGCAGGCGGGCGCGCATCGCCGAACGCGCCCGCGACAGCGTTCGCCGGGAGCCGACGGCCGCAGCGCCGGCCCCGGCCGCCGGTGGCCAGAACAATCGATCGGAGTGAGGAAGCCATGGCCGCGCCGCGCACGCTGTTCGACAAGATCTGGGACAACCACGTCATCGGCCCGCAGGGCGAGGGCACTTACCTGATCTATATCGACCTTCACCTGATCCACGAGGTCACCACCCCGCAAGCCTTCGAGGGGCTGAAGCTCGCCGGCCGCAAGGTTCGCCGCCCGGACGCGACGATGGCGGTCGCCGACCACAATATTCCGACCCGGAACCGCAGCGCCGGCGCCGCCGGCATCGCCGAGCCCGACTCGAAACTGCAGGTCGATACCCTCGAGCGCAACGTGAAGGATTTCGGCGTCCCCTATTTCCCGATCACCAGTCTCGACCAGGGTATTGTCCACATCATCGGGCCGGAGCAGGGGCTGAGCCAGCCGGGCATGACGATCGTCTGCGGCGACAGCCATACCGCGACGCATGGGGCGATGGGGGCGCTCGCCTTTGGTATCGGCACCTCCGAGGTCGAGCACGTATTGGCAACCCAAACCCTGATCCAGGCGCCGGCCAAAAACATGCTGATCTCGGTCAATGGCAGCCTTGGCGCCGGGGTCAGCCCAAAAGACGTGATCCTCGCGATCATCGCCAAGATCGGCACCGCCGGCGGCACCGGCCACGTCTTTGAATATGCCGGCAGCACCTTTCGCGAAATGTCGATGGAAGGCCGCATGACGGTCTGCAACATGTCGATCGAGGCCGGCGCCCGCGCCGGGCTCGTCGCACCCGACGACAAGACGATCGCCTATGTGATGGGCCGGCCCTATGCGCCGAAGGGTGCCGCCTGGGAGCGGGCGGTTGCCTATTGGCGCACCCTGCCCTCCGATCCCGGCGCCAAATACGACAAGGAGGCGCACCTGGACTCGGCCGAGATCGCGCCGCACGTGACCTGGGGCACCAACCCCGAACAGGCCGCACCGGTGACCGGGCGGGTGCCCGATCCGGCGCAAATCGACGATCCGCAAAAGCGGGCGGCGATCGAGCGCGCACTGCAATACATGCAGTTGCAGCCGAACACCCTGCTCACCGACGTGCCGGTGCAGCGCGTCTTTATCGGCTCGTGCACCAACAGCCGGATCGAGGATCTGCGCGCCGCCGCGGCGATCGCCAACGGCCGCCGGGTCGCCGACGGGGTCGTAGCATTGGTCGTGCCCGGCTCCGGCCACGTCAAGCATCAGGCCGAAGAGGAAGGGCTTGATCGCATTTTCCTCGAAGCCGGCTTCGAGTGGCGCGACGCCGGCTGCTCGATGTGCATGTCGATGAACGACGACAAGGCGATGAACGGCGAGCGGGTCGCCTCGACCTCGAACCGCAATTTCGAGGGCCGTCAGGGCAAAAACGCGAAAACCCACCTGATGGGCCCGGCCATGGCCGCCGCCGCCGCAATCACCGGCCACCTCGCCGACGTCCGCCAATTGGGCTGAATTCAGGCGTGGATGCCGATGAGATCATCTATGCGCCGATACCAAAGCCACCGCCGCTGCGGCGCATCCACAGCGATGCGTTTTACGAACAGGATTCGGATGCCAGGCGAAGCATCGAATATCACCGGACGAAGACGACCGAAGAAATCGTTGAATCACTCCGGCCCGGCGCCGATGAGTCCTTGAAAGTCAAGCCGGATGGACGAGTATTCCAGGGCAACACACGGATAAAGGTGCTGGAAGAGCGCGGCTTTCCGGTTAACGATTTGCCACGGGACCCCATTCCATGAAACGGAATGATGCCGCTGAGAACGCCACTCGAAAACTTTACGGGCCGACTGTCCAATATGCCGACGGGAAGCTGGTGCCCGGACAGGTGGTCGATGTCGAGCGAGTTCTGACGCAGTACCAATATTTAGGTCCGGACGAGCGAAGCGCGTTCTTGTGCATCATCGCGCACGACCTGACGGTTGCGGTCAGATCCATCGTCTTCGATCCGCCGGTAACAGAAATCGGTCTTGATCGTGTGAAGTGGATCAATGAGTCGTTGCACCAGCTGACCAGTTGTCTACACCTGCGCAAGCGGTGGTCCGCCCAAGACGAGGCCTCGCTGATCCGCGGTATCATCGAAAGTTCGCTCGAGCACGGTTTCGATAGCTGGATTGGTCGCGCCGTTGCAGTGGCGGCTGGCAGCACGATCCGCACCGAGGAACCCGCGGAGACAAGTGACCTGCGCGATAACTAAAGGAACGTCGATGCAAAAATTTACTCAGTTGAGCGGCGTCGCGGCGCCGCTGCCGATCATCAACCTCGACACCGACAAGATCTTTCCGGCGATCTATCTGAAGACGATCAAGCGCACCGGGTTGTCGCAATGGCTGTTCCAGGAAATCCGCTTCCGCCCGGACGGGTCGGAGAACCCGGATTTCGTCCTCAACCAACCCCCCTACCGCAACGCCAAGATTCTGATCGGCGCCGACAATTTCGGCTGCGGGTCGAGTCGCGAGCACGCCCCTTGGGCGTTGCTCGATTTCGGCATCCGCTGCATCGTCGCGCCGAGCTTTGCCGACATTTTCTACAACAACTGTTTCAAGAACGGCGTCCTGCCGATCGCGTTGCCGAAGGAGATCTGCGACGAACTGATGGGCGACGCCAAGAAGGGCGCCAACGCGGTCATGACGATCGATCTGGAGAGCCAGACGATCACCCGCCCGGACGGGGAAAGGGTGCATTTCGAGATCAACGCCTTCCGCAAGCATTGCCTGTTGAACGGGCTCGACGACATCGGCCTGACCGAGCAAAAGGGGGCGGAAATCGCCGGCTATGAAGAAAAGGCAAGGCTGGCGCGCCCGTGGCAGTTCGGCATGACCCAGCGCGGGGCCTGAGCCGTGGCGCAGACAACCAGCTCCAATCGCAAGGTTCTGGTCTTGCCGGGCGACGGCATCGGCCCGGAGATCATGCGAGAGGTCTTGCGCATCGTGCAATTTTTCGATCGCCGCCGCATCGCAAGCTTCGACATCTCGGAGGATTTGGTCGGCGGCGCCGCCTACGACGCCCATGGAACCCCGCTGACCGAAGCGACCTTGCAGCAGGCGCTCGCCAGCGACGCGGTGCTGTTCGGCTCGGTTGGCGGCCCGAAATGGGAAAAGCTGCCGTTCGAGCTGCGGCCGGAGCGCGGCCTGCTCAGCCTGCGCAAGGAAATGGACCTGTTCGCTAATCTGCGTCCGGCGGTGGTGTTCGACGCGCTCGCCGACGCGTCGAGCCTAAAGCGCGACCTCGTCGCCGGTCTCGATCTGATGATCGTGCGCGAACTGACCGGCGGCATTTATTTTGGCGAGCCGCGCGGGGTCGAGACGCTCGGCGACGGAACCCGCCAGGGCATCAACACCGAGATCTACAGCGAAGCCGAGATCGAGCGCGTCGTGCGCGTCGCCTGCGAATTGGCGCGCAAGCGCCAGCGCCGCGTGTGCGAGGTCGACAAGGCCAATGTCATGGAATCGGGCGGGTTGTGGCGCGAGGTGGCGCAGCGCGTGCGCGACGCCGACTACTCCGATGTCGAGCTGTCGTTCATGTACGCCGACAATTGCGCGATGCAATTGGTGCGCAACCCAAAACAGTTCGACGTGATCGTCACCAGCAATTTGTTTGGCGACCTCCTGTCGGATTGCGCGGCGATGCTGACCGGCTCGCTCGGCATGCTGCCCTCGGCCTCGCTGGGCGCGGCCGATGCAGCCGGCAGGCGCAGGGCGCTCTACGAGCCGGTGCACGGCAGCGCCCCCGATATCGCCGGTAAGAATGTGGCCAACCCGCTCGCCTCGATCCTCTCCTTCGCGATGATGCTGCGCTATTCGTTCGACATGGGCGCGGAAGCCGATCTCGTCGAAAACGCGGTCCGCCGCGCGCTCGCGTCCGGAGCCCGCACCAACGACATCGCGCCGCCCGACACCGCCGGCGTCTCGACCCGCGCGATGGGCGACATGGTCCTGCGCGAAATCGAAAGATCGGTCTGAGAGGGCGAGCGCCGGGGCCGGCCCCGGCGCCATCCCCGGCCAAGCTCCGCGGGTCTAAGGTTCGCAGGTCTGGAATGGGCTGTTCAGACAGGCCGCGGACAGCGACCAGACAAAGTCGCGCCGGATCCAGGCGATCGACGGCAGCGCCGCCGGATATCCGACCGGGTTCGAGGTCAAGAGGGTGATGCCGTCGGTGCCGTTGCTCTTGACCGACGAGACATCGTGACAGGTGATGCACGATGCCTGGGTCAGCGGCACGCCGGCGTTTTCGCCTTCGATGATCGAATTGCCGAGCAATTCGGGATTGTAGAACCCGACCTGCACGCCATCCAGCCGGTAGTTGAACCATTCCGGCGCCAGGTTGGCCGCATACATCAGCGAGGCCAATTGGTCAGTCAACTGGGTATTCGCCCCGTGCGTCGTCGCCGGCTTTGAACCAAAAACGTCGGTGCAACCCAAAACGACGCAACGATTGGGGTTGGTCGTCATATTCTGCGGTTCAAAAGTCGCCCAGATCCACTTGTCGAGCAGCTTCGAGATCAAATGCATCCCGGCCAGCGCAAAGCAGTTTCCGTCGACGGTCTCGATATGGACGGTGCTCGCGAACCCGGCCGGAAGCTTTGCGCAATTGAGCCCGATGCTCGACAGCTCGATCCAGTCGGCTTTGATTTCGACTGCCGGCGCCGGGAACTCGACGTCCTCGCTGTAGGCGGCGGTCAACGCCTGGCCGGAGCGGTTCCAAATATTGTTGCCGGCAATATAATCCTCGGTGGCGCCGTTCAGCCGAATTTCCTCGCAGATGATCAAATTGGGCTGGCCCTTCGGTGGATTGCTCGCCTTGTTGCAATTGGTGTTCGGCGCGCCGAGCAGCCCGGGTACCGTGGCTTTGAGCTTCGGGTTTTTGGCGATCGTGAGCCCGCTGCCGTGAAGCAGATGGACGCTGCTCCCGGCGGCGGAGGCGTTTGGCACGACCAGACCCTTGGCGGGGTCGGTCGGATACATCTGCGCCTGTTCGATCCAATTTTCCCAGACGATGTAGGGATACTTGTTCTGGTTGACCGGACAGGTTGCGGCAACCCACAGCTGCCAGGCCGTCTGCGAGATTGTCGGGCTGATCTGGGTCGGCGGCGCGCAGGGATTGGCGGTCGAATCATCGGCCATCGCGGCGTTGGGGCCGAGCGGCAGCGCCCCGCCGCCAGGGGCCGTCCAAGGCGCAATCCCGACCGTCAGCAGGAATGCCGACGCCAGTACAATCATGTTTTTTTTCACTCGTTCCTCCTTCGATCCGGTGTCTCCGCGCGAAAATCCATGTTTCAGCGATCAGACGAAAAACCTCGGCTGGCCGCCGCTTGTCGACCGCAGCCGCGATAGCACGCAAAGTCGCGATCGTGCCTCGCAAAGCTGCGGCGCTCGTCTTACGCGGCGCCCGGTCAACGGTTCGTCAACAAACCGTCGAAATTTTGCCGAAAGAATTCGCGCTATGATTTGGCCGCGACCGGCAAGTCTTAAATCCGCGTCGCGTCGCCGTCTTCCGACCGCCTGGTCGCAAAGAGGCACGCCGAGGCCGGATTGCCGGTCGATATTGGCTTGGCGTGGCCGAGGCGCCCGCCGCCATAGCGGCGGTCCCGGGCCGATCGCCAAACTCCTTGGGCGTGGCATATCGTCGACTCGCTTGGCGTCGGCGGTGCAACGGTGCACGATCGACCACGCTCAAGGGCGGGGAATCCCATCCGGCGGACGTGCGAAGCGCCATGCGCGTTTGGGCGGCCAGCCGGGCTAAGCGACGGAGAAGAGGATGCAGACACGGACGCTGGGGCGAACCGGGCTCGAGGTTTCGGTTCTGGGCTTTGGCTGCGGGGCGGTCGGCGGGCTGATGGTCAAGGGCAACGCCGCTGATCAGGAGCGGGCGGTGGCGCGCGCGCTCGAACTCGGGATCAACTATTTCGACACCGCGGCGATGTACGGCAACGGCGAATCCGAGCGCAATCTCGGCCGCGTTTTGAAGAGTCTGAAGCCCGACCTCTACCTCGGCACCAAGGTCCGCATTCCGGCCGCCGAGCGCCGCAATGTCGCCGCCGCCGTGACCGCCTCGTTGGAGGCGAGCCTAGAGCGGCTGCAGCTCGACCATGTCGACCTGTTCCAATTGCACAACCACATCCTCGCCGACGGCCGCGATTCGGACCTGACGCCGGAAATCGTGCTCGGCGAGGTCGTGCCGGCGTTCGAGCGGCTGCGCGAGCAGGGCAAGACGCGCTTTTTCGGCATCACCGCGGTCGGCGACACCGCGCCGTTGCACCGGGTCGCCGACGCCCGCGCCTTTGACACCGCCCAGGTCAGCTACAACATGCTGAACCCGAGCGCCGGGACGATAGTGGCGGCAGGCTATCCGGCGCATGATTTCGGCAATCTTTTGGCCCACACCAAAGCCGCCGAGATGGGCGTGATCGCGATCCGGGTGCTCGCCGCCGGCGCGTTGAGCGGCACCGAGGACCGTCACCCGCTGGGTTCGCCCGCCGTCGACCCGATCGGCTCGGGCCGCGATTACCGCGTCGATGTCGAACGCGCTCGGCGGCTCGAACCTGTCGTGCGCGAGGGCCATGCCGACAGCCTGGTCGAGGCGGCGATCCGCTATGTCATC
>DATMKU010000049.1:0-43390 GCA_035570935.1 Allostellaceae bacterium | reverse complement strand
ACCCACAAAAAACAAAAGAGCACAAACGCGATCTTCAACAGGAACCAAATGGTTCCCGGGACCCAGGTGAACGGCGGCACCCCGAACGGCGCCAGCCAGCCGCCGAGGAACAGCACACTCGTCATCGCGCTAATCAGGATCATGTTGGCGTATTCGCCGAGATAGAACAGCGCGAATGCCATTGCCGAATATTCGACAAAATAGCCGGCGACCAACTCGGTCTCGCCCTCGACCACGTCGAACGGGGAGCGATTGGTTTCCGCCAGGCCGGAGATGAAAAAGATCACGAACATCGGCAACAGCGGGATAGCGAACCAGATGCGGTGCTGCGCCTCGACGATGTCGCTGAGGTTCAGCGAGCCGACGCACAAGAGCACGGTCACCAGCACAAACCCGATCGCGACCTCGTACGACACCATCTGCGCCGCCGAGCGCAATGCCCCCAAAAACGCGTAGCGCGAATTCGACGCCCACCCCGCGAGGATGATCCCGTAGACGCCGAGCGAACTGATCGCGAACAGATACAGGATGCCGACATTGATGTTGGAGATTACCACCCCGAGATCGAACGGGATCACCGCCCACGCGACGAGGCTCAGCGTAAAGGTCACGATCGGCGCGAAGATGAAGATGACGCGGTTGGCGCCACTCGGGATCACCGTCTCCTTGAGCAACAGCTTGAGCCCGTCGGCGAAGGGCTGCAGCAGCCCGAACAGGCCGACGACGTTCGGTCCCTTGCGCAATTGCGAGAAGGCCAGGACCTTACGCTCGAAATAGGTCAGATAGGCGACCGCGATCAGCAACGGCACGACGACAGCGAGCACCTCGCCGACGGTAATCACCGTCGGCAGGGCATAGCCACCCCAAAAGCTATCCATGCGTGCCCGTGCGCGCCGGCAATTCGCCGCGATGGGCGAGGAAGATGTCGCTGCATTCGGCCATCGTGACACTCGCCCGGCTGATCGCATCGGCGCGATAAAAATCGGCGACCGGATAGGCGAACGGGGTCGGATCGACCGGGCCGGTTTCGCCGCATTCCCCCCATGCCGCCGCCGTCACCCGATCAGTCTGCGCAAAGACGGGATGGGCCTCGCGCAACTTGCGGCGCAGCTCGACGATGGTGTCGAACGCGAGCGGCCGGCCGATGGCGGCGGACAGCGCGCGCAGGATCTTCCAGTCCTCGCGCGCGTCGCCGGGTGGGAACACCGCCCGACGCCCGAGCTGCACCCGCCCCTCGGTGTTGACGTAGATGCCGTCCTTTTCGCTGTAGGCCGCACCCGGCAGGATCACATCGGCGCGTGCGGCGCCGCGGTCGCCATGATGGCCCTGATAGACGACAAAGGCGGGGCCGAGATCGCCAAGGTCGATTTCGTCGGCGCCGAGCAGGTACAGCACCTCGATCCGTCCCGACCGGCAACCTTCGATGATGCCCGCGACATCGCATCCGCCGGGTCCCGGCACAAATCCGAGATCGAGACCGCCAACGCGCGCCGCGGCATGGTGCAGCACGTTGAACCCTGTCCAACCCTCGCGCACCAAGCCGTGGCTGTCGGCGATTCCCCGCGCCATTGCCAGCACCTGGGCGCCGTCGGGCCGGGCAAGCGCCCCCTGCCCGACGATCAGCATCGGGCTCTTGGCCGCGCGCAACAGCTCGGACCAGGGATGCTCGCCATCGGCGACCGCGCGCAACGTCTCGCCGCCATCGCCGAGCATCTGCACCGGAAAGCTCAGATCGAGCGCCGGGCCGATCGCGGCGATATTGAACCCACCGCGCAGATGGCGTTTGCGCAGCCGCGCGTTAACGAGCGGCGCCTCCCAGCGCGGGTTGGTGCCGATTAACAGGCAGGCGTCGGCCTCTTCGATGCCGGCGATCGTTGTGTTGAACAGATAACCGGCACGGCAGCGCGCATCGAGCTTGGCCCCATCCTGACGACAATCGAGGCTTGCAACGCCGAGGCTGGTCATCAGCTCCTTCAGCGCAAACATCGCTTCGACGTCGCACAGATCGCCGGCGATCGCGGCTATGCGCTCGCCCGGGGCCGATTTCAGGCGGTCCGCGACCGTATCGAGCGCCTCGCGCCAATCGGTCTCGGCCCGCACACCGCGCCGCCCGACATAGGGTCGGTCGAGCCGTCGGCGACGCAGGCCGTCGATCGCATAGCGCGTCTTGTCGGAAATCCACTCCTCGTTGATCGCTTCGTTGAGCCGCGGCAGCACGCGCAAGACCTGGGCGTCGCGCGAGTCGATGCGGATGTTGCTGCCGACCGCGTCGAAGACATCGACCGATTCGGTCTTCACCAATTCCCAGGGCCGCGCCATGAACGCGTAGGGCTTTGAGGTCAGCGCGCCGACCGGGCACAAATCGATGATGTTGGCCGACAATTCGGAGGTGAGCGCGCGCTCGATATAGGTGCCGATCTCCATGTCTTCGCCGCGTCCGGTGGCACCCAGCTCCTCGACCCCGGCGATCTCGGTGAGAAAACGGATGCAGCGCGTGCAATGGATGCAGCGCGTCATGTGGGTTTCGACCAGCGGGCCGAAATCCTTGTCGCGCACGGCGCGCTTGTTTTCCTCGAACCGTCCGCGATCGAAGCCATAGGCCATCGCCTGGTCCTGCAGATCGCATTCGCCGCCCTGGTCGCAGATCGGGCAGTCGAGGGGGTGGTTGATCAGCAGGAACTCCATCACCCCCTTTTGCGCCTTGAGCGCCTTGGGCGATTTGGTGTGAACCACCATGCCGTCGCCGACCGGCATCGCGCAGGACGCGATCGGTTTCGGCGACCGTTCGACCTCCACCAAGCACATCCGGCAGTTTCCGGCAATCGCCAGGCGCTCGTGAAAGCAGAAATGGGCAACCTCGATTCCAGCCAGCTCGCAGGCTTGCAGAATCGTCGTGCCGGCTGGCACCTCGATTTCGTCGCCGTCGATCGTCAGCTTCGGCATGCGCCTAGATCCTCAACCTTCGCTGGGCGCTGTGAGGAGCAGCGCGCGCAATCCCGAAAGGGGGAGCGTCGGCGAGCGTGAGATTGCTTCGTTGCGCCCGTAAGGACGGCGCGCTGACCAGGGCCTCACTCCGCCGCCCTCGGCAGCGCGGCCTCGCGGTATTCGGCGATGCGTCGCTCCATCTCCGGACGGAAATGCCGGATCAGCCCTTGCACCGGCCATGCGGCGCCATCGGCCAATGCGCAAATCGTGTGGCCCTCGACCTCATAGGACACATCGAGCAGCATGTCGATCTCGGGCACCGAGGCGTTGCCCTCGACCATCCGCTCCATGACCCGCCATACCCAGCCCAGGCCTTCGCGGCACGGGGTGCATTGGCCGCAGCTTTCATGCTTGTAGAATTTCGACAGCCGGGCGATCGCCTTGACGATGTCGGTCGATTTGTCCATGACGATGACGGCTGCGGTGCCGAGTGCGCTCTGGACCGCCTGCAGGCTGTCGAAATCCATCAGCACGGTCTCGCAGACCGATTTCGGGATGACCGGCACCGATGAGCCGCCCGGGATCACCGCGAGCAGATTGTCCCAGCCGCCGCGCACCCCACCTCCGTGGCGCTCGATCAATTCCTTGAGCGGGATGCTCATCTCCTCCTCGACGTTGCACGGCGTATTTACGTGGCCCGACAGGCAGTAGATCTTGGTGCCGGTGTTCTTGGGGCGGCCGATGCCGGCAAACCAGGCGGCGCCGCGGCGCAGGATCGCCGGCGCGACCGCGATCGTCTCGACGTTGTTGACCGTGCTCGGGCAGCCGTAGAGCCCGACCGCCGCCGGAAACGGCGGCTTCAATCGCGGCTGGCCCTTGCGCCCCTCAAGGCTTTCGAGAAGCCCGGTCTCTTCGCCGCAGATATAGGCGCCAGCGCCGCGGTGCAGATAAAGCTCGAAATCATAGCCCGAACCGCAGGCGTCCTTGCCGACCAGCCCGGCGCCATAGGCTTCGTCGATCGCCGCCTGCAGCCGGACCGCTTCGTTGTAGAATTCGCCGCGGATGTAGATGTAGCAGTGATGAACGCCCATCCCGACCGATGCGAGCAGTGCACCCTCGATCAGCTTGTGCGGGTCGTTCCGCAGGATGTCGCGGTCCTTGCAGGTGCCGGGCTCGCTCTCGTCGGCATTGACGACGAGGTACGTTGGGCGGTCGCTCTGTTTGGGCATGAACGACCATTTGACGCCGGTCGGAAAGCCGGCGCCGCCGCGGCCGCGCAACCCCGATTCCTTGACCTGCTCGACGATCCAGTCGCGGCCCTTCAGGATCAGATCGCGGGTCCCGTCCCAATCGCCGCGGTGCCGCGCGCCGTCGAGGCGCCAGTCGTCCTGGCCGTAGAGGTTGGTGAAGATGCGGTCCTTGTCGGCGAGCATCATGTCCTCTCGCGACCGGCCCCGGCGTTGTTCGCAGGCGCGGTCAATGTGGTGCGGCCGGTCACCGGCTCCGAACCGTGGCGGCCGATCACCGAGCCGGGCGACGGCGGGCTGCCGGCGCGCAGCGCATCGAGCAATACCTCGGTCGCGGGGCCGTCGAGATCCTCGTAAAAATCGTCGTTGACCTGCAAGATCGGCGCGTTGACGCAAGCGCCGAGGCATTCGACCTCGACCAAGGTGAACAGTCCGTCGGGCGTGGTCTCGCCGATGTCGATGCCGAGCTTGCGCTCGCAAGCGCCGACCACGTCATCCGAGCCGCGCAACCAGCACGGCGTCGTCGTGCACGCTTGCAGCAGATAGCGCCCGACCGAACGCAGATTGAGCATCGTATAAAAGCTTGCGACCTCGTAGACACGGATCGGCGCCATGCCCAGCAGATTTGCGACGCAATCCATTGCCGCGCGCGGCAGCCAGCCGCCGCTTTGCCGCTGCGCCAAATCGAGCAACGGCAATACCGCGCTCGCCTGACGCCCATGAGGGTATTTGGCGATATGCGCCTCGGCCAGCCGCAAATTCTCAGGCGTGAACGCGAAGCTCCCCGGCTGCTCGACCGGCGCATTTCCAGGCGTGTTCACCGGTCGATCTCGCCGAAGACGATGTCCATCGAGCCGATGATCGCAACGATATCGGCCAGCATGTGCCCGCGGCACATAAAGTCCGCGGCCTGCAGGAAGGCAAAGCCCGGCGCGCGGATCTTACAGCGATAGGGTCGGTTGGTGCCGTCGGCGACAAGGTAGACGCCAAACTCGCCCTTCGGCGCCTCGACCGCAGTATAAGTCTCGCCGGCCGGGACGTGGTAACCCTCGGTGTAGAGCTTGAAATGATGGATCAATGCCTCCATCGAGCTCTTCATCTCGGCACGCGGCGGCGGGGCGATCTTGCGGTCGTTGACCTTGACCGGCCCTTGCGGCATCTGCCGGATCGTCTGCTCGATGATGCGTACCGATTGCCGCATTTCCTCGACCCGCACCAGATAGCGGTCGTAGGAATCGCCGTTGCGGCCGATTGGCACGTCGAAATCCATCTTGTCGTAGACGTCATAGGGCTGTGCTCGGCGCAGATCCCACGCCACCCCCGAGCCGCGCAGCATCGGCCCGGAGAATCCCCAATCGGCGGCCTGCGCGGCGGTGACGACGCCGATGTCGACGCTGCGCTCCTTGAAGATGCGGTTCTCGGTCAACAGCCGCTCGATGTCGTCGATCGTCTTTGGGAAGCTCGCGCAGAACGCCTGGATGTCCTCGACGAGACCGGCCGGCAGGTCGAGATGAACGCCTCCCGGGCGGAAGTAATTGGCGTGCAGGCGCGCGCCCGAAGCGCGCTCGTAGAATTCCATCAGCCGCTCGCGCTCCTCGAACCCCCACAGAAACGGAGTCAGCGCGCCGATATCGAGGGCAAACGCGCAAACACACAGCAGGTGATTGAGAATGCGGGTGATTTCGGCATACATCACGCGAATGTATTGCGCGCGCGGCGGCGGCGTGATGCCCATCAGCTTTTCGACCGCCAGCGCGAACGCGTGCTCCTGGCACATCGGCGATACGTAGTCGAGCCGATCGAAATAGGGGATCGCCTGCAGATAGGTTTTGTATTCGATCAGCTTCTCGGTGCCGCGATGCAACAGGCCGATATGCGGGTCGACACGCTCGACGATTTCGCCATCCATCTCGAGGATGAGCCGCATCACGCCGTGCGCCGCCGGATGCTGCGGTCCGAAATTCATCATGAAATTCTTGATCCGCGGCGGGCCTTCGAGTTCGCTCGGCCCGGAGATTGGGTCGTCGCTCACGGTACATCTCCGGGGGGAGACCCGCCTGCGCCTTCCCCGGCCTTCTCGTCGCCGGGCAATATCTTGTCCATGCCCTCCCAGGGCGACATAAAGTCGAAGCTGCGAAATTCCTGCTGCAGCCGCACCGGCTCGTAGACGACGCGCTTTTGCTGTTCGTCGTAGCGCAGCTCGACATAGCCGGTCAGCGGAAAATCCTTGCGCAGCGGATGCCCCTCGAAACCGTAATCGGTCAGAATTCGGCGGAGGTCGGGATTGCCGGCAAAGTAGATGCCGAATAGATCCCAGGCCTCGCGCTCCCACCAGCCGGCGCTATTGAAAAGGTCCGTCGCGGTCGGCACGGGGTCGTTCTCGTCGGTCTCGATTTTGACCCGGACGCGCTGGTTGAGGCTCATGCTCAACAGATTATAGACGACGTCGAAGCGCAGCGGGCGATCGGGAAAATCGACCCCGCATATGTCGCACAATACCGTGAACCGGCATTTCGGGTCGTCCCGCAAAAAGCGCAAAACCTCGGGCAGCGCGTCGCGCTCGACCCTGACCGACAGCTCGCGATGGCGGATCTCGCTGCCGGTCACCGCTGCCGGCAACGCCGCCGCGAGATGATCCGCGAGTTGCTTCAGATGCTCTTCCATCGGTGTCCGCTAGCGGGTGAAATTGTTGGTGCGCCTGATCTTTTTTTGCAATAGCAGGACACCGTAAAGCAGCGCCTCGGCGGTCGGCGGGCAGCCCGGCACATAGATGTCGACCGGGACGATGCGGTCGCAGCCGCGCACCACCGAATAGGAATAATGGTAGTACCCGCCGCCATTGGCGCAGGAGCCCATCGAGATTACCCAGCGTGGCTCCGCCATCTGATCGTAAACCTTGCGCAAGGCGGGGGCCATCTTGTTGCACAAGGTGCCGGCGACGATCATCACGTCGGCCTGGCGGGGGCTGGCGCGGAAAACCACCCCGAACCGGTCGAGGTCGTAGCGGCTGGCGCCGGTATGCATCATCTCGACAGCGCAGCACGCAAGCCCAAAGGTCATCGGCCACAGCGAGCCGCTGCGCGCCCAATTGACCAGACTGTCGAGCCGGGCGACGACGAAGCCCTTGTCCTGGACCTCGCTGGTCGCGGCGCGCAGCAGCAGATCCTGATCGCCACGCGGCGGAACCGGGCGGGCAGGTGCGTCGGTCATTCCCATTCCAGCGCTCCCTTGCGCCACTCATAGATGAAGCCGACCGTCAACACCCCGAGAAACACCACCATCGACCAGAAGCCGAACAAGCCGATATCGCCGAGCGAAACCGCCCATGGGAACAGAAACGCGACTTCCAGGTCGAAAATTATGAACAAAATGGCGACAAGATAGTACCGCACGTCAAAGCGGATGCGCGCATCCTCGAATGGTTCGAAGCCGCATTCGTAGGGCGACAGCTTTTCGCTGTCGGGCCGCTGCCGCGCCAGCATAAACGAACCCGCGACCATCGCTACCGCCACCGCGCCGGCGATGGCGAGGAAAATCAGGATCGGAAAATATTCGCGCAACAGGCTATCCATCGATCAACTCCGGCTCGGATCGGCGCCACGTCCGCATCGTCCGAGATGACGCGTCCGTCCTCGGCATTGTTGATATAGGCTGGATCCTCCCACCGGGGCACCGGTGCGGCGCTGCTGCAAGCAACGCACGCCACGGCCGATGGCGGGAGCGACGGGGCTCGAACCCGCGACCTCCGGCGTGACAGGCCGGCGCTCTAACCAACTGAGCTACGCCCCCTCGGCGTCAACCGGGCGGCCATCCCGTACCGTTCCGGGCGGCCACCCTTATTCCTCCCGCCCAAAGGTGTCAAGCGTAGGCGCCGCAGCCTTATGCTGCGACGCCGGCATCTACGCAGCCCGGCGGCATCTTAAGTTAAGCATCGTCGCGTCCAGTGCGCCGCTTGGTGGGCGATGAGGGACTCGAACCCCCGACCCTCTCGGTGTAAACGAGATGCTCTACCAGCTGAGCTAATCGCCCCCGACCCTCTTCGCCGGGGCTGCAACCTCGCGGTCGTGGCAGGATCGTCGCCCGCCGGGCTTTCCGCTCGCGTCAGTTGAGCGAGTCGCGCAGCCCCTTTCCCGGTTTGAATTTCGGCTGCTTCGAAGCCGCGATCTGGATCTTCTCGCCGGTCCTGGGGTTGCGGCCCTCGGACGCCGCTCGCGCGGCCACCGAGAAGGTACCAAACCCGACCAACCGCACCTCGTCGCCCCCTTTCAACGCTTCGGCGATCGAATCGAACACAGCGTCGACAGCCCGGCTCGCCTCCGACTTTCTCAACTCCGATTTGCTGGCGACGACATCGACGAGTTCGTTCCTATTCACGGGCTGCCCCCTGAGTATCCGAGACCGTTCGCTGAACCTGTTCGCCGAACAGTTTAGAGCGAGAGCGGTCTTGGGTCAATCGCCGCTCCGTCAAAAAATCGAAGCGATTTTGAGGCATTACCGCCTTTTTGCATGCTGCGACGCGATCGCAAAGGCAAATAATCGCGGTCTTGCGATACAATCAGTGGGTGACCACGCCGGATCGCTCCTCGCCGCTGGCGGGAATGACCGGCGCTGTTTCGCCGTCATCCGACCAAGCGACCGGTGTCAGCGGCGCCGCCAGCGCGTGGCTCAGCAGTTCGTCGACGGTTCTGATCGGGATGATCTTCATCCCGCGTTTCACATTGTCGGGAATCTCGGCGAGATCCTTTTCGTTGTCCTGCGGGATCAGCACCGTCTTCAGACCGCCGCGCAGCGCCGCCAGCAGCTTCTCCTTGACGCCGCCGATCGGCAGCACCCGCCCGCGCAACGTGATCTCCCCGGTCATCGCCACCGAACTCTTGACCGGGATGCCAGTCAGCACCGACACGATCGAGGTGACCATCGCGACCCCGGCCGAAGGTCCGTCCTTGGGTGTGGCCCCTTCCGGCACGTGGACGTGAATGTCGCGCTTCTCGAAGATCGTCGGCATGATGCCAAAGGCGTGGCTGCGCGACTTGACGTAGCTCTCCGCCGCCTGGACCGATTCCTTCATCACGTCGCCGAGCTTGCCGGTCGCCGTCACCCGGCCCTTGCCTGGCAACGTCACCGCCTCGATCGTCAACAACTCGCCGCCGACTTCGGTCCAGGCGAGCCCGGTCGTGACCCCAACCAGATCCTCGCTCTCCGCCTCGCCGAAGCGGAAGCGCTTGACCCCGGCGTATTTTTCGAGGTTGCGGCGGGTTACCGCGACCCGCTCGGTCTTTTTCATCAGGATGTCTTTGATCGCCTTGCGGGTCAGATTGGCGATCTCGCGTTCGAGGTTGCGGACCCCGGCTTCGCGCGTGTAGTAGCGGATCAGGTCGCGGATCGCTTCCTCGCTGATGCTCCACTCGGTCTTGCGGATGCCATGCGCGGTCATCTGCTTGGGGATCAAGTGGCGGCGCGCGATCTCGACCTTCTCGTCCTCGGTGTAGCCGGGGATACGGATGATCTCCATGCGGTCGAGCAACGGTTGCGGGATGCGCAAGGTGTTCGCTGTGGTCACGAACATCACGTCGGACAGGTCATAGTCGACTTCGAGATAGTGATCGTTGAAGGTGCCGTTCTGCTCGGGATCGAGCACTTCGAGCAGCGCCGAAGACGGGTCGCCGCGCCAATCGGCGCCCAGCTTGTCGACTTCGTCGAGCAGAAACAGCGGGTTCGACGACTTCGCCTTTTTCATGCCCTGGAGAACCTTGCCCGGCATCGACCCGATATAGGTGCGCCGGTGGCCGCGAATCTCGGCCTCGTCCCGCACCCCGCCCAGCGACATGCGGACAAAGTTGCGGCCGGTGGCGCGGGCGACCGATTTGCCGAGCGAGGTCTTGCCGACGCCGGGGGCGCCGACCAGGCACAGGATCGGACCCTTCATCTTTTTGATGCGCTGCTGGACGGCGAGGTATTCGAGGATCCGTTCCTTGACCTTCTCCAGCCCAAAATGATCGGCGTTGAGCACCTTTTCGGCGCTCTTGATGTCGCGCTTGATTTTGGTCCGATTGTTCCACGGCACCGACAACAGCCAGTCGAGGTAGTTGCGCACGACCGTCGCCTCGGCCGACATCGGGCTCATGCTGCGCAGCTTTTTCAGCTCCGCCACCGCTTTGTCGCGCGCTTCCTTGGTGAAGGCGGTCTTGTTGATCCGCTCCTCGAGCTCGGCCATTTCGTCGCGGCCGTCTTCGCCTTCGCCGAGCTCCTTCTGGATCGCCTTCATCTGCTCGTTAAGGTAGTATTCGCGCTGGGTTTTCTCCATCTGGCGCTTGACGCGGCTGCGGATGCGCTTCTCGACCTGCAGGACGCCGATCTCGCCCTCCATATGGCCGAACACCTTTTCCAGGCGGTCGCCCACCGCCTCGGCTTCGAGCAGCTCCTGCTTTTCGGGTATCTTCAAGGTCAGGTGCGAGGCAACCGTATCGGCGAGCTTGGCCGGGTCGTCGATCTGATTGATCGAGACCAGCACCTCGGGCGGGATCTTTTTGTTGAGCTTGATATACTGCTCGAACTGCGAGACCACGGTGCGCGCCAGCGCCGACATCTCCTGCCGCTCGCCCGTCTTCTCCGGGATACTGTCGGCATAAGCCTGGAAAAAGGTGTCGTTGTCGGCAAAACGCGAGATCCGGGCGCGGTGCCCGCCCTCGACCAGCACCTTGACCGTCCCGTCCGGCAATTTGAGCAGTTGAAGCACCGTGCCGACCGTGCCGACGGTGTAGATGTCGGCGGTCGACGGATCGTCCTGCGCCGCATTCTTTTGCGTAACGAGGAGGATCTGCTTGTCGTCCTTCATCACGTCTTCGAGAGCGCGCACCGATTTTTCACGGCCGACAAACAGCGGCACGATCATGTGCGGAAAGACGACGATGTCGCGAAGGGGCAGGACCGGATAGAGCGCGCCGCGCACGAGTTCTGACATGAGCCCTCTTTATTCGTAGGGCCGGTCGGAGCAAGCCGACCCGGCCGGGACAGGCATCGAGTATCTAGGTTGGCCCGGTTTCGCCGGCAGTCAAGTAACCTGGCATTGGCGGCCGGCCCGATCACACCCGGATCAGTCGCCGGTGCCGACGTCGCCGCGCCGGTCGGAGTAGATGTGGAGCGGCTGCGTGCGCCCTTCGACGACCTCGCGGTTGATGACGATTTCGCTGACGCCGGCGAGGCTCGGCAGCTCGAACATCGATTCGAGCAGGATCGCCTCCATGATCGAGCGCAGCCCGCGGGCCCCGGTCTTGCGCAGGATCGCCTTGCGGGCGATCGCCTTCAGCGCCTCCTCGTTCAGTTCGAGCCGGACGTCCTCCATCTCGAACAGCCGCTGATATTGCTTGACCAGCGCGTTTTTGGGCTTGGTGAGAATGTCGACCAGCGCCCCTTCGTCGAGATCGTCAAGGGTGGCCACGACCGGCAGCCGGCCGACGAATTCGGGGATCAGCCCGAACTTCAGCAAGTCTTCGGGTTCGAGGTCCTTGAGGATCTCACCGGTCTTGCGCTCGTCCGGCCCGCGCACCTCGGCGCCAAAACCGATCGAAGTCCCCTGGCGGCGTTGCGCGATCAGCTTTTCCAGCCCGGAAAAGGCGCCGCCGCAGACAAACAGGATATTGGTTGTGTCGACCTGCAAAAACTCCTGCTGCGGGTGCTTGCGCCCGCCCTGCGGCGGGACCGAGGCGATCGTGCCCTCCATGATCTTGAGCAGCGCCTGCTGCACGCCTTCGCCGGAAACGTCGCGGGTGATCGACGGATTGTCCGATTTGCGCGAGATCTTGTCGACCTCGTCGATATAGACGATGCCGCGCTGGGCGCGCTCGACATTGTAATCGGCGGCTTGCAGCAGCTTCAGGATGATGTTCTCGACATCCTCCCCGACATAGCCCGCCTCGGTCAGCGTCGTGGCGTCGGCCATCGTAAACGGCACGTCGATGATACGCGCCAGGGTCTGCGCCAAGAGCGTCTTGCCCGACCCGGTCGGCCCGACCAGCAGGATGTTCGACTTCGCCAGCTCGACGTCGTTGGATTTGGCGCCGTGCGCCAGGCGCTTGTAGTGGTTGTGGACCGCGACCGACAGCACGCGCTTGGCGTGGTCCTGGCCGATCACGTAATCGTCCAGCACCTTGCAGATGTCGCGCGGGCCGGGCACCCCGTCGCGCGACTTCACCAGCGTCGTCTTGTGCTCTTCACGAATGATGTCCATGCAGAGCTCGACGCACTCGTCGCAGATAAAAACGGTCGGCCCAGCGATCAGCTTTCTGACTTCGTGCTGGCTCTTGCCGCAAAACGAGCAGTAGAGCGTGTTCTTCGAGTCGCCACCGCTGGACTTGGTCATCGCCACTCCGTCGTCGGCCGCAACGCGTTCGCGTTCTCCGCAGCCCCTGTCTTCCCGGCTCCGCGACCGGGCGGTGCGGCCGCAACCGCCCACCCCGCGCCGCGGGCAACAATGCAACGCTCCGC
The DNA here is from genome assembly GCA_035570935.1 of Allostellaceae bacterium. Classification (GTDB taxonomy): domain Bacteria; phylum Pseudomonadota; class Alphaproteobacteria; order ATCC43930; family CGMCC-115725; genus AP-15. The sequence continues at coordinate 30,734 of DATMKU010000049.1, read as the reverse complement.
CGCTGCCATCGAGTATAGGTGCTCGCCGCCGATCAACAACTACTTAATCATATTGCAACGAGTCAGCGGCCGACCGGTCAGGCGCGGGCGCGTTCCTCCATCCCGCCGGGACGGCTTTCGACAACCTCGTCGATGAGCCCGAAATCCATCGCCTCGAACGGCGACAGGAACTTGTCGCGCTCGACCGCAGTGGAGATGACTTCGAGCGGCTGACCGGTGTGGCGCACATAGATCTCATTAAGCCGCGCCCGCAGCGCCAAGATCTCGCGAGCCTGGATCTCGATGTCGGTCGCCTGACCCTGCGCCCCGCCCGAAGGCTGGTGGATCATGATCCGCGAGTTCGGCAGCGAAAAGCGTTTGCCCTTGGCCCCGGCGCACAGCAACAACGAGCCCATCGACGCCGCCTGGCCGATGCACACGGTCGAGACCGGCGAGCGGATGTATTGCATCGTGTCGTAGATCGCCAGACCCGAGGTCACGACCCCGCCCGGCGAATTGATGTAGAAGGCGATGTCCTTGGTCGGGTTCTCCGACTCGAGAAACAACAGCTGGGCGCAGATCAAGCTGGCGACGGCGTCATGTACCGCCCCGACAAGAAAGATGATCCGCTCCTTCAGCAGACGCGAGTAGATGTCGTAGGCACGCTCGCCGCGATTCGTCTGCTCGACGACCATCGGCACCAGGTTGTTCATATACTGTTCGAAATACTCCGACATTAGAGCTCTCCTGGAACACACCGCGACCGCGGCGCATGGGCTTGGCGGGTCACGCCGGCGGCTCGGCAGCGGGCTCGGTCGGCGCGCCGGCGGCGGCATTGTCGTCGTCGAGTTCGGGTAAAGCCAGCAACTCCTGCGGCGACACCCGGCGTTCCGGGGCCTTGGCCAACTCGACGATGAAGTCGACGACCTTGTCCTCGAAAATCGGCGCCCGCAGGCTGGCCACCGCCTCCGGGTTCTGGCGATAGAAGTCCAAGGCCTGGCGTTCATATCCTGGATGCCGGCGCACCTCGCGGGTGATCGCCTGGTTGAGCTCCTCCTGCGTGACGGTAATGTTGTTGCTGCGCCCGATTTCGGCAAGCACCAGGCCGAGCCGGACACGGCGTTCGGCGATTTTGCGATAATCGGCTTTGGCGGCCTCCTCGCTGTCGGCGACAGCGGGCGGCGTCTCGCCCGCAACCGGCGGCGTCTCGCCCGCAACCGCCGGCGTCTCGCCCGCAACCGGCGGCACCTCGCCCGAAGCAGCGACCGACGTCTCACCCGCGACGGGCGGCGTCTCACCCGCGACGGGCGGCGTCTCGCCCGCGGAAACGGCGCCGGCCGTCTCGAACGCCGCTTGCGCAGACGTCTCCCCAGTTGCCGCGGCATCGGCCGCGGCCATCTCGGCCGCCGCGGTCTCGACCGGCGCCTCGCGGCCCTCATCGCCGCCGCCGTCAACGGCATCCTCCCCTTGCTTGTCCTTTTCGGATTGGCGCTGCGCCCAGATGTTGTCGAATTCCATGTCGACCATGCCGACCGGCACCGGGAAGTCGTAACGCTCCGCCAGCTTGTCGAGCAGTGCGCGTTTCAGCCGCAGGCGCGAGGCCATCGCATAATCGCGTTCCATCTGCTCCCGCACCTCCTGGCGCAGCTCGGCCAGGTTTTCGAGCCCGACCGCGACCGCCAACTCATCGTCGACGACCGCGGGCAGCCGTTGCCGGACTTCCTTCACGGCGACGCTGAACACGCCCTCTTTACCGGCGAGATGCGAGGCCGCGTAATCCTCGGGGAAGGTGACCCGGACCTCGCGATGCTCGCCCGCAGCGGCGCCGACGAGCTGCTCTTCAAAACCCGGGATGAACCCGGCCGAGCCGAGCACGATCTGGCGGTCCTTGCCGCCCGCGCCGGGGATCGCCTCGTCGCCGACTTTGCCGTCGACATCGACAACCAGGATGTCTTCGTTCTCGGCCGGCCGCTCGACGGCTTCGGTTTTGCGCTGCTGCTCGGCGATCCGCTGGATCGCAGCCTCGATGTTTTCCTCCGGCACCTCGACAATCAGCCGCTCGATGTCGAGATCGCCAAAATTGGTCTCCGGGATCTCCGGGAGGACCTCGACCAGCATCTTGTATTCGAGATCGGCCCCCTCGCTGAACGAGACGATGTCGAATTTTGGCGGCAGCGCCGGGCGCAGATTGTGCTCGCGGATCGTATCGGCCGAGCTGCCCTGGACCGTGCTCTCCAACACTTCGCCAAGCACCGAGGGGCCATAACGCCGACGCAGGATTAGCATCGGGACTTTGCCCGGGCGGAAGCCTGGCAGGCGGATCGTGCGACCGAGTTCGTCGAGCCGGCTGACGACCTTGTCTTCGAGCTCGGTGGCGGGGACGACGATGCGGAATTCGCGCTTTAGCCCCTCGGCGCTGGTTTCGGTTACCTCCATCGCGCAAGACCCCCCGCGCCCCACCCGCGGCACTTGCCGGGGATGCACCGACACACCGCAAACCTAACCGTCATCGGCATCAGCCCCTTTCACCCTACGCGCGCCCTGGTGCGGGCGGGGGGACTTGAACCCCCACGATTCACATCGCTGGAACCTAAATCCAGTGCGTCTGCCAATTCCGCCACGCCCGCCGCAGTACGCCGCCGAGGCGGCTAACCGGCCCGGCCGAGCCGCCCTCTTAGCATAGACATCGGCTGCAACCTAGACGGGGCCGCGCCAAAGCGGCGACGGCCGGGCTATGACTTGGGCGGTGGCTGCCCACGATCAAGGCAACGACACGCCAAAAGGCGCCGTCGAACCTCTGCCGCGGGCTCAGCCCGATCGGGACAGGTGGCGGATCGCGCCCGACGCGGCAACCCGCCCCTCGCCGCGATAGGCTTCGTGATTGGCTTCGATGTCGGCCAGCCGATAAAGATAGTTGACCATGATCCCAGCGGATTGCTCCAAACCCTTTGGCGAAACGTCGCCGAGCCAGTTCAGCCGCTCGACCCTGGCACCGTTGCTCAGGTGGAAATGTGCGACCGGGTCGAGCGCCCGGCCGGACGGCGCCCGCTCTCGGGCCAAATAACGCGCGCACAGGCGCAGCAGCGGCTCGCGCAATGCCGCGGCCAGTTGCGGGTCGCTGTGCCAATCGGGACGGTCGAGCAGCGCCGGCAGGTCGCGCTCGGCGATCGCGTCGCCGAGCGCCTCGATCGCGTTGCGCTCGGCTGCCAGCAGCAAGCCGCCGGGCGCTGTTTCGCTGTGGCGGTCGAGCCAGGCGCGAAAGCCCGGCACCGGCGACAAGGTCGCGAACACCTTTACCCGCGGCACGTCGGCGGCGAGCGCGTCGACCACCCGCTTGATCAGAAAATCGCCAAAGCTGATCCCGTTGAGCCCCTGCTGGCAATTCGAGATCGAATAAAAGATCGCGGTGTCGGCGGCTTGCGGGTCGCCAACCGGGGCCGCCTCGTCGAGCAACGCGCTGATGCTGCCGGCCATGCCCGCGACCAGCGCCACCTCAACAAAAATCAGCGGCTCATCGGGCATCCGCGGGTGGAAAAAGGCAAAGCAGCGGCGATCGATTTCGAGCCGGTTCTTCAAATCGGCCCAGCTGCGGATTTCGTGCACCGCTTCGTAGGCCATCAACTTTTCGAGCAACGCCGCCGGAGATTCCCAGCCGATGCGTTTGAGTTCGAGAAACCCGATGTCGAACCAGTTGGCCAACAGCCGGCGCAGGTCGTCCTCGAGGCCGTGCAACAGCGGATCGCGGCGTCCGAGGTCGAGCAATTCGGCGCGGCGATCGACGAGAAACTTGACTCCCTCGGGCAGCGCATTGAACTGGCGCAACAGGTTGATCCGCGGCGGCTCCAGTGCGTCGCGCAGCGCGCGTTCAGCGGCGGCGCGCTGTAGCGGTTGCTCGGTCCGCGCCAGTTCGCCGCAGCAGCGGTCGATCTCGGCGCGGTCGACATCGAACTCGCCGGCCAGCAGCCGCAGAAAGCGCTCGCGGCCGTCGGCGTCGAGCAACAGGTAAGTGCGGCCGAGATCGGCGGCGCGGGCCCGCGCCGTGACCTCGCCGCCGCGGGCATCGAGGCAGTTCAGCATCTGCTCGCGCAGCCGCGCGATATCGTCGCCGGACAATTCGGGCCGCGGCGTGCGCGCCAGAACGCCGCGCGCGGAGAGTGCTATATCGCGCCAGGCGCTGCGCAGATTGGTCAGGGTGCGGTCGAAGACGCCCTCGAAAAACCCGGCGGGTGCTCGATCGTTCATGGCGGCGGCAGCGGCTGTGGCTGGGGCCCGACAGAGACGCGACGGCGGCGCCGCCGTCAACCCCGAAGCGCGCCGTGCTGCCACCTTCGCGCTAAATCGCGCAGCGCCGGGGCCAGCGCGTCGACCAGATCCTCGGCGACAAGGCCGGCGCCAATTCTGGTGGCGGCGTCGCCATGTAGCCACACCGCCGCCGCCGCCGCCGCGAACGGGTCCATATGCTGCGCCAGCAATCCGAGCACCGCCCCGGCGAGGACATCGCCGCTGCCGGCCGTCGCCAGATCGGGCGGGGCGTTGGCGTTGATCGCGGCCCGGCCGTCGGCGGCGGCGATGACCGTGTCGGCGCCCTTCAGCACGATCACCGCGCCGCTGTCGCGCGCCGCGCGCAGCACCCGGTCGAGCTTGCTGCCGCCGGTGTCGAAGAGCCGCGCGAACTCGCCCTCGTGCGGCGTCATGACGACCGGCGAACGGATGGCCGCGAACAGGCTTTCCGGGTCGCCGGCAAACGATGTCAGCGCATCGGCGTCGAGCACCGCCCGCTTGCCCGCGGCAAGGATCGCCAAGGTCTTGTCGCGGGTTTCGGCGCCGACCCCGGCGCCCGGCCCGATCAACGCGGCGCTGCGCCTCGTGTCTTCGAGCAATTTGCTGAAATCGCCGAGACCGCTGATCGGCTGCACGATGACCCCGGTCAGCGTCGCCGCGTAGACCGGGAATACCGCCTCGTGTGCGGCGACCGTGACCAGCCCGGCCCCGAGCCGGGCGGCGCTGCGTGCGCCGAGCCGCGCTGCCCCGGTCATCACCGCCCCGCCTGCCACCAGCGCATGCCCGCGGGTGTATTTATGGCTGTCCAAGCGCGGCCGCGGCAGATCGTCGAGCCACCAGGCGGGGTCGTTCTCCACCGTATCCGGCGCTATCTTGTCGAGCACCGCATCGGGAATGCCGATCTGGGCCAGCACGGTTTCGCCGCAATGAATGCGTCCCGGCAGCAGCAGGTGGCCCGGCTTTTTGCGAAAGAAGGTGACCGTTACCGCCGCCCGCGGCGCTGCACCGCGGACTTCGCCGGTCCCGCCGTCGATGCCGCTCGGCACGTCGACCGCGACAACAGGAACCCCGTGCGCGTCGAGCGCCTCGACGACGGCCCGCGCGGTCCCTTCGACCGGCCGCGCCAACCCGGCGCCAAAAATCGCGTCGATGACCAGTTCAGCCCCGTCGAGCACCGTCGGCGACAACGCGTCGACGGGCCCGCGCCAGCGCGCCGCCGCGCCAGCCGCATCGCCGCGCAGCCCGGCGACCTCACCCAGCAGCGCCAGCCGCACCTGCCAGCCGCGTTCGGCCAGCATGCGCGCCGCGACAAAACCGTCGCCGCCATTGTTGCCCGGCCCGCACAGCACCGCGACCGGTCGCGGCGGCCACCGCCGCGACACCGCATCGGCGACGGCCAGGCCGGCCTTTTCCATCAGGGCGCTGCCGGGGACGCCGCCGGCGATCGTCAGCCGGTCGGCCTCGGCCATCTGCTGCGGTGTCAAGAGCGCCTTTTTGCACCAGCTTTCCGGGGAGATCGTCATCGGCGAAATGTAAGTAGCGGCGCGAAAAAGCCCAACCTTGACGCCCCGTCTTGACGCCTTGGGCGCGAACCGTTACCTCCACCTCTGGCGGCGGGTGTAGCTCAGCTGGTTAGAGCGCCAGATTGTGGATCTGGATGTCGTCGGTTCGAACCCGATCACTCGCCCCAGTCTTTCGATGCATATTCGTGACATGGCCGAACAATCTGACGTCCTCGACTTTCTCCGCGTGAATTTCACGCGGGTTCACGAGCGGTTCGATCGCATTGAGACGCGTCTCGGTGAAGTCGTGCAGCGGCTCAGCGGCGTCGAGCGTGACTTGGCGGCTATGAAGGTTGATTACGCGGCCACCCAATTGCGCCTCGACAATATGGACCGCGCATCGAACGTATCGAACGCCGTCTCGAATTGATCGAGGCGTAAGCTTCTACCCTCGCCCGCAAAGAGACGGCAGTGATGACAAAAGTTCCGGACCGTAACGCGCGCAACCGCGCTCGCGTCGCTCGACGCAAAGGCATGTTGAAGGCGAAACGGCGCCGGCAACGCGCCCGCGCCCAGAGTTGACCGCGGGCGATGCCCTGACGCTTCCGCCGGTTCGCGACTTTCGAAACACCGGCTGTGCCTCGCGTCGACGGGGCGCCGGGAGAACCCTCAGCGCGGGGCGGGCGACAGCGGGCCGAACGGGTCGTCGGGGGCGTTGAATTCGGCGCCGTTGAAGCCCATCGCCGCGAGAAAGGCGGCGCGCACTTCGGGCGGCTGGCCGGTCTGAAAGACATAGCCTTCGAGGCCCCGCCGGCTCTGCGGGTCGCGCAGCATCTCGGCCCGCGTCAGGCCGTCGCGCAACGGCGCGCGGTCGGCGACCGGCAGCCGAATGCAGCAGTTGAGCGCCGGGTCGCGGAGCACCGCCTTGGGGTCGTCGCCGCGCGCCATCGCCTCGAGGTCGCGCAAAAACCGGCGGCGGATCATGATGATGCCGCGGTCGCTCTGGCCGAGATACTCCTGGCTGCGGTCGGCGACCCGCCCCTGCCCGACCCAGGTCACGAAGTCCTGGTTCATGACATGGCTGGTAATCCAGCGCCCGGTTTTTTCGTCGAGGGTCGGCCCCTGCCAAGTCGGGATCCGATCCTGCACATAGGGCTCGCGCTCCTTTGGCACGCGGCTGAAGCACCAGGTGACGCTGAGCGTGTTCTCGTCGTCGATCGGCACGCGCCATTCGATGTGATTGCCGGTGAAAAGCGCGTTCGGCCACAGGCAGACGCGGCCGACCGTCCACAGCTCGTCATCCTCGGTGGTGTCGGCGCGGATGCGCTTGTACTGGAAGCCGTAGTCGAACTCGCTGAAATCCACTTTGACGTGGTGCGGCGCGTAGGGGCCGTTCCGGCCTTTGAGCCGCAGGCTCCAGTTCGAATGGGTCCATTCGAAGTGCACCGGGTCGATCGAATTCTCCTGACATTGGAACCAGTTGCACGGGATCTCGGCCTTGACGATCTGGCGGAAGCCGTTGGGCCACGAAAAGAATTCCCAATCCGGCACCAGCGGGCGCGGCGCCGGCCCGAGATAAGCCCAGATGAGGCCGCCCAATTCGCTCACGGGGTAGGCCTTGATATGGATTTCGTCCTTTAGCCGCGCTTCGGGATGCGCCACGTCCTCATACGGCTGCGCCAGGCAATTTCCCTCGGCGTCGTAAAGCCAGCCGTGATAATTGCAGCGCAGCCCGCATTCCTCGACATAGCCATAGCTGAGATCGGCGCGGCGATGCCGGCAATGCCGGTCGAGAAGGCCCCAGCGCCCGCCGAGATCCTTGTAGAGGACGAGATCCTCACTCATCAGCCGCACCGGCTTTGTGCCGGGCCGGTCGAGCTCGCTGGCGCCGGCGATCGGCCACCAATAGCGGCGCAAGAGGTCGCCCATCGGCGTCCCGGCGCCGGTCTGCGTCAACAACCCCCAGCGGTTACGCTGTTCGTGCATCCGGTCTTGCGTCACCGACGATCTCCGCTTGTGATGGCCGCGGAACGTTAGCGAGGGAGGCTTCCAATGGCCAGCACTGGCGTGGGCAAAACCGGGGCCGAGCATCGCCGCGCGACGGCCGTGCCGTCTATATCTTTGGCTGACTTGGCATCAGCAATGGACGGCTCGGCAGGTGGGGCACAACCCGCGCGCTTCGATGACCTGCCGGGCGACGGCGAAGCCGCGATCCGCGCCGAGCCGGCGCAGCGTTTCGACGATCGCGTCGTCCTGGATTTCCGCGGTCGCGCCGCAATCGTCGCAGATCATGAACTGGCTCTCATGCGGATGCTCGACATCGTCGCAAGCGACAAACGCGCTGACGCTCTCGATCTTGTGAATGAGCTTGTGCGCGAGCAGAAAGTCGAGCGCGCGATAGACGGTCGGTGGGCCGAGCTTGCCCCGTTCGCCTTGGAGGGCAGCCAGCAACGCATAGGCGCCGATCGGGTGCTCCGCGGCGAGAATGAGTTCGAAGACCCGCCGCCGTACCGGCGTCAGCCGCGCGCCGCGCATTGCACAAAGTCGTTGCGCCCGCGCCAGCGCCCGCTCGATGTCCTGCGATCCCACGACAGCTATTCTCGCGCCTCGCTCGGCGATGGCCGGCAATTTCAATGTTACAGCGCCGCACGAGACGGAAGCAACAAGCGGCTCGTGGACAGTCCGCCGGCTTCGCTTTAGGATTGAATAAGGAAGCCGCCTGGTCGGCGGCGTCCGTGGGACGATCGGCAATGTTGCCAAATCGGTTGCGGGCTGGGGCCATCGCCGCGTGGCTCGGCGTAATCGCGCTGGGCCTCAACTCGCTCGTCCCGATCCACCTCGCCTTCGACCTCGCCCACACCCTGGCGCCCGACCGGCAAGTCAAAGACGCCGCCGCCGACCATGATCTCGTGCGGTGCCTGCTGACGCTGATTGTCGGCCACCACGACGAAGACGAAGACCAACCCCCCGCGCATAAAGGCCACCACCACGCCGAATGCGCGGTAATCGGCGCAATCGGAACTCTCGCGGGCTTCGCCCCGGCCGCGGCCGTGCCGTTGGCGGTGCCGATTCCCGTCTACGCGCCGACATTACCGACGATCGAACGCGGCGCACCGCGCGCTGCTCCCCTCGTCGCCTACCAATCCCGCGCTCCACCGCTCGCCTAGGCACGCTGCCGCGCAAAACCGAACCTGCCGGACGCGCTTGCCGTGCCCCGGTATCGAGCGACTGTTTGTGGAGCAACGATCTGATGCACCGTTTATTTTGCCGCGGCGTTGCCGCCGCGGCGGTGGCTGGGCTGTTGCCCGGCGCCGAGGCAATGGCGCACGGCTTTGCCGGCGACCGCTTTTTTCCGGCCACGATCCTGACCGACGACCCGTTTGTCGCCGATGAGGCCTCGCTGCCGACCATTACCCTCAACCCGACTCAGAGCGACGGATCGCGCGAACTCGGCATCGGCAGCGATTTGTCGATGCTGATTACCCCCAGCTGGGACTTCACCCTCAGCAGCCAATGGCAGCACATCCGATCACCCGGCCTGCCGACCGTCACCGGCTTTGGCGGGCTCACCACCGGAACGCAATACCAGCTGTTCATCAATGCGCCGCATGAGGCGATGGCGCTCGCCGCGATGGATGTGACCTGGGCAAATACGGGCAATCTGTCCGTCGGCGCGCCAGACTTCACAACCCTGTCGCCGACGTTCGACTTCGGCAAAGGTTTTGGCGATCTGCCCGATTCGCTCCCGTGGCTGCGGCCGTTCGCGCTGACCGGCAATCTGAGCCTGAACTTTCCAACCAAAACCGAAAGCATGGGCGTGCTCAACCCGAACAGCGTGTTTTACGGCTTCGCGGTCGAATACAGCATTCCCTATCTCCAGGACGAGGTCAGGGATTTGGGTCTGGGAGCCCCGTTCAACCGTATGATCCCGCTTGTCGAATTCGCGCTGACTTCGCCGTTCAACCGCGGCTACAGCGGGACGACGACCGGCACGGTGCAGCCCGGGGTGATCTGGGCGGGACAATATTTCCAGGTCGGCGCGGAAATGATCGTCCCGACCAACAGCCTGTCGGGGCACGGGATAGGCGGCGTCGTGCAGCTGCACTTCTATCTCGATGATCTGTTCCCCAACAGCATCGGCCGGCCGATTTCCCAATGGTAACGCACCGCATAATTGCGGCCGCCGCGGTCCTCGCCGCCGCCGTCGCCCTCGGGGTTCCTGTCGCGCGCGCACACGCTTTTCTCGATCATGCGAGTCCGGCCGTCGGCAGCTCGGTGCCGACAGCTCCAGCCGCCCTGACGATGTGGTTCACCCAGCAGCTCGAACCGGCCTTCACCACGGCAACGGTGACCGACAAATCCGGCAATTCCGTCGACAGCGGCGCGGCTCAGGTCGATGCAAAAGATCAGACCGAGCTGCGGGTGCCGCTGAAGCCGCTGCTGCCCGGCACCTACAGCGTCGCGTGGCACGCCCTCTCCGTCGACACACATACGACGACCGGGCATTTCACCTTCACGGTCGGTGGCGGATGAGCGCCTCGGGGTTGGTAGTGCCGCGCAATCGAAGGTAGAGGCGATGGAGAATTTCCTGATCGCCGCGCGTGCGGTTCACTACCCCTCGACGATATCGCTGGCGGGGGTCTTCGCCTTCCTCTGCTTTGTCGCGGGGCCGGAGGCGTCTTCGCGCCTCTGCCGCCAGCTTTCCTTGGTCGCCTGGGTGAGCCTCGCTGTGGCGTTGCTGTCTGGCGCCGCTTGGCTGCTATTTGTCTCGGCGCAAATGAGCGGCCAGACGATCGGCAACACGCTGACGCAGGGGGTGGTGGCGACGGTGCTGACCCGCACCCGGTTCGGGCAAGTGTGGACCCTGCGATTTGTTCTCGCCGTGATCCTGGCAGCCTTGCTGCTGATGCCGCAGGGCTGGCGCGGGCGGTGGTGGCGCTGGGGCGGGCTTGCGTTTGCCGCCGGTACGCTCGCGTTGCTTGCGTGGGCCGGACATGGAGCAGCGACACCGGGGCGCCCGGGCGATCTGCACCTCGCCGCCGACATGCTCCATTTGCTCGCCGCCGGTGCCTGGGTCGGGTCGTTGATCCCGCTGGCGCTGCTGCTGGCAGATCATCGTCGAAACGGCGATCCTGTTTCCCCGGCGAGAGCGCGGCGGGGGTTGGTGCGATTTTCGGTTCTGGCCGCGATCAGCGTCGGGGTTTTGCTTGCCGGCGGACTGGTGAACACGTGGTTTCTTGCCGGCACAGTACCTGCACTGATCGGCACCGAGTACGGCCGGCTGCTGCTTTGCAAGATCGCGATCTTTCTGACAATGGTGACGTTCGGTGCGGTCAACCTGTTGCGCATGACGCCGCGTCTGACGCCGGCCGCGGGCCACCGCGATCCGCTGGTCCAGGCGGCGCTCGACCATTTGCGGCGCAATGCGCTGGTCGAAGCCGGTCTCGGCTTCGGCGTTCTCGGCATTGTCGCCATCCTCGGAATCCTGCCGCCGGGGCTGCACACCGAACCCGGGTGGCCGCTGCCATTTCGCCTCGAGCCGGCGGCCCTGGACCCCTCCTTGCGGGTGGCGCTGGCGGTCCTCACAGCTCTGGCCAGCATTTTCTTGGTTGTCGGCGTGGCTACGGCCGCCGCCGGACGCTATCGAGCGATGACGGCGGCATGGGGCGGGTTCGCGATTTGCGCCGCCCTGGGCGCGCTCGTTGCGCGGCCGGCGATCGAGCCCGCTTATCCGACGAGCTTCTACGCCCCGGCCGAGCCCTATGCCGCGGCCTCGATAGAGCACGGCGCCCGTCTCTACGCGGGGAATTGCGCGCTCTGCCACGGCGCCGGCGGCAAAGGCGACGGCCCCGCCGCTGCAGCACTTACCGTCCGCCCGGCCGATTTGACCGAGCCGCATCTCTTTGCGCATACCGAGGGCGACCTGTTCTGGTGGGTCAGCCACGGCAAGGCCGACGGCGTCATGCCCGGTTTCGAAAGTGTGATGGCCCCGGCCGATCGCTGGAACGTAATCAATTTCATCCGCGCCCGCGCCGCCGGCATCTTGTCCCGCGGGGTCGGACCTGCCGTTTCGGCCGCCGCAGCGCCGGCGGTCCCCGATTTCGCGTTTCAGAATGGCGACCGGCAGCAGACGCTGAGCCGGATCCTGCAAGATGGGCCCGCCCTCGTTGCGCTGTTCAGCCGACCCCCAGCCAGCGGCCGCGTGGCGCAACTAGCCGCGGCGCAAAAACGACTCCAGGCAACCGGCCTGAACATACTGGCGATCGATCTGGGTTCCGCATCGGGTGCACCGGCGGAGACCGCGGCATCCCCGCCATTCGTCGAGGTTGCAGCCGATGTCGCTGCGGCACTGGCGTTGTTCCGGGCGCCGGATGACGGCGGCGAGACTGATCTGATGCTCGACCGGGCGGCGAATGTGCGCGCCCGCTGGACCGCCGCGGCGGGCGGCCTTCCCGATGCCGCCACCCTCCTCGCCGACACCGCGCGCGTCGCGCAATTTCCGGCAGCACCCCAGAACCATGCCGGACATATCCACTGATGGCGCGCGGCTTAGCCTTGGTCGGGAGGCGGTGCGGGCCAGCGCGCCTCGGACGCCCGCCGTTCTTTTGCCAGCTTTGTGACCGGGACGGTCAACGGCAACATCGTATTGGTGCTGTGCCACGCCCCGATCCAGCGCTCAGGCCAATTGCCCCTGGAATTGAGTTGGCCGAGGCTGTCGATGTTGCCGAGGATCTGCTCGAAACCGGCATCGCATTCCTCCTTGATCACCGCCGAAAAGGTGGTGATGTCGAGTTCCGCGGCGCGCTCGCGCGGCAGGCCCAGGATCGCGTTGCCGATGCACAAGGAGCCCTTGCTGTGACCGTAAAGGCGGGTGACCTGCGGCGCATGAAGCAGGATCGCGTGCAAGATGTCGGATTCGGGGCTGCCGCGGCGATAGCCCGCACCCGTCCCGGCGAGTCTTGCGGCCTCGCCCGGGATCGACCGCGACAGCCGTCGCCCGATCCGCGCCATTTCGGGCGCAAACCGCGACAGCGCCTCGTCGCCGAGCTCTCGCACGTAGTCGGTGAACCCGTACCCAAAAAACCCGCTCAGCGCTTGGGGAATGATGTCGGCTAGGCCGTACCCAGGCACGATCGCCGCCACCGGCTCGCCCAGCGCCTCGGACACGTTCCATGCAAAAGCGGCGGCGCCCAGCGCCGAACTGCCGACGCCGGTGATCGAAACGGTCCTGACCTTGGCGGGCGATGGCAAAGGCTGCCCGTCCTCCGCATCTGAGCCGACAAATTCGAGACCATTTTTCAGAAATTCCTCGACATCGGCGTAGCGCTCGATAAACGGCGGCTGCTGAGCGTTCACCACCAGAACCACGCCTTCCGGATCGGTCAGCGCGCTGAGGTTGACGACGTGCTCGACCATCGCCTGGAGGGCGGCCAGATGCGCCTGTCGCGGCGGGCGGGCGGCGGCAATCTCGGTACTGATGACAACGCCGCGGGCAAAGAGCTGCCGCCACAGCGCGCAAACATCGTAGAACACCGCATCGGCGGCGGTGTTGACCATCCTCAGCGAGCGCAGCAGCGGCTCCACCACGGCCCGGGGTACATTGTACATCGCGAGCCCCTCGTCGATCGGTTCAGCCATCCGAGCCTCTGTTCTGCTGATCTTGCCGCGAGGCGCCCTCCAACCAGCTCAACAGAGCCGCCGCGGCGCCGGCTTCGGCGGTGCGCTTGGCCGAGGCGGTCGCGGTGGCGGCATCGCCGCCGGCCACACTCGCCGCGACGGTAAAGAGCGGTGCATGGTCGGGGCCGCTGGTGGCGACGAGCTGATAATTCGGCAATCCCAGCCCGCGCGCCTGGGCCCATTCTTGCAACGCTGTTTTCGGATCGCGCGGCGGCCCGTCCATCGCCGCGATCAGCGGCTCCCATAGCCGACGGATAAACGCCGCCGCCGCATCAAAGCCGCCATCGAGGTAGATCGCGGCGATCACCGCCTCGCACGCATCGGCGAGAATCGCGGGGTTGGCGGCGGCTCCCGCCGCCGCCTCGGCGCGCGACAGCACGAGATGCCGCCCGAGGCCGAGGCTCGCGGCAACCTGCGCCAACGTCTCGCGACGCACGAGGTGCGTGTGGCGCCGGGTCAACAGACCTTCGGCCTCGCCGTCGAACCGCCGCCACAAGAGATCGGCGACGACAAGGCCCAGCACACGATCGCCGAGAAATTCGAGACGATCGTAGCCGCGGCGCGCGGGTTTTGCTCGCCGCCCACGTCCGCGCTCGGGGACAAGTGCGCTCGGGTGCGTCAGCGCCTCGGTCAACAGCTCGGGTCGAGCGAATTCGTGGCGGATAACCAGTGCGAAATCGGCCGGTTGCGCGGATGGCGCGGCGGGGGCGGGATCACTCGATAAAGCGATCTCGCCCGGCATCCTCAGTCAATCCCTTTGAATAACCGATTGTAGCGAATCGCGAACGGCCATTTCCAAATTTCCCACAGACGAGCCGAGCCATCGGTCGAGAAGAAGATGAATTGGGCCTTGCCGATAAGATTCTCCGCCGGCACGTAACCAACCGCGGACAAGACCCGGCTGTCCTGTGAATTGTCGCGATTGTCGCCCATCATAAAATAGTCGCCGGGCGGCACATGGTACTCAGGAGTATTGTCGAGTGGTCCGTCATCGCCGATCTTGATGATGCGATGCTGCCGTCCGTTCGGCAATGTTTCGACGTATTGCTTCATCGGGATGACCGCGCCGTCGCCTTCCTGATAAAGGTAGTCCTCGATCGGCTTGCGCGATACTTCCTTGTCGTTGATATAGAGTTGGCCCTGTTTCATCTGTATCGTGTCGCCGGGCAGCCCGATGACGCGTTTGATGTAGTCGGTCGACTCATCGGTCGGCAGTTTGAAAACGACAACATCGCCGCGGTCCGGCGGATGAAAAAAGATTCGGCCCGAAAACAGCGGCAAACCAAACGGCAGAGAAAATCGACTATAGCCATAGGAAAATTTCGAAACGAACAAATAATCGCCTACCAGCAGCGTCGGGATCATCGAGCCTGACGGAATATTGAACGGTTCATAGGCAACGGTACGAACGACCAACGCAATCAGTATAGCGTAAACGATCGTCTTGATCGTATCGACAATACCACCGGATGATTTCTTCTTTGATATGACCTTGCGCGCGGAATTGGATTTCATCACATACCTTGACCGGACGAATTGCGGTCGATCAAGCCAAGCGCACGGCGGTAAGTCAAGCGCGGCGCGGGAGCGAGATCACCGTCCGCAACATTCTTCGCGGCGATCAATCGATCCGCGTCGCGACCGCGGTGATGATCACCACCGCTTGGGCGATCGGCGGCTCGTCGGTCAAGCTGACATCGAGCCGGGCGGTCATGCCGGCCGGCGTGATCTCGTCGAGCCGCCGCTGCGCGCCGCCGGTGAGCCGCATTGTCGGCCGGCCCGAGGCCAGGTTGACAACCCCGAGATCGCGCCAAAACACGCCGCGCCGAAATCCGGTTCCGAGCGCTTTTGAGCAGGCCTCCTTGGCGGCAAAGCGGCGGGCATAGCTCGCGGCCCGGTTGGCGCGTCGATCGCATTTGCGCCGCTCGGTCTCGGTAAAGATGCGATCGAGAAAGCGGTTGCCGTAGCGTTCGATCACCCGCTCGATCCGGCGAATGTCGATCAGGTCGCTGCCGAGACCAAGGATCAACGGATCTCACCCCGGGTTGGGTCGACACCGCCTCCGCCGCGCCGCCGGCCGGTCGCGCCCGGCGGTCGGCGCCCGGTCAACCGCGCGCCCGTTCAACGGAGTTGATCACCGGGTTGGCGCGCAAGGCGGCGATGATCGTCGTCAGATGTTTGACGTCGGCGACTTCGATGTCGAGCATCATCTCGAAGAAATCCGACGACCGATTTGTGATCTTCAGATTGCTGATGTTGCCGCCCTGCTTGCCGATCACCGTCGTCAGGCTGCCGAGGTTGCCGGGCTCGTTGGCGATCATGATGTTGAGCCGGCCGACATGGATCGCCTCGCCTTCGCTGTTGCTCCACGCGACGTCGAGCCAACGCTCCGGCGTGTCGGCGAAGTTTTCGAGCGTGTCGCAATCGATCGTGTGGATCGTGACGCCCTTGCCGGTGGTGACGATGCCGACGATGCGGTCGCCCGGCAGCGGATGGCAGCAGCCGGCAAAATGCAACGCCATGCCGGGGATCAGACCGCGGATCGCAATCGCCGTGTCGTTGTGGCCAATTTTGCGCCGCGCCCGCGCCAGGGAGACGACCTTGGACCGGTCCTGCTGCGGCGGGAAGACGGCGTTGACAACCGCCCGCCCGGTGACGAGCCCCTGCCCCACCGCCACGTAAAGGTCTTCGACGGCCGGGCAGTTGAACGTCTTCAGCGCCGGCTCCAGCGGCCGCTCGGAAAACTCGTGGCCTTCCTGGCGAAACGCCTTCTGCACGATCGCCTTGCCGAGATCGAGATACTGGGTCCGCTGCTGGGTGCGGATAAACCGGCGGATGCGGGCGCGCGCCTTGCCGGTGACGACAAACCGCTCCCAGGTCGGCGACGGACGTTGCGCCTTGGAGGTGACGATCTCGACCTGGTCGCCATTGCCGAGTGCGGTACGCAACGGCACGAGCCGGCCATTGATCTTGACGCCGACGCAGGTGTCTCCGATCTCGGAATGCACCGCATAGGCGAAATCGACGGCGGTAGCGCCGCGCGGCAACGCGATCAGGTCGCCTTTCGGGGTAAAGGCGAAGACCTGGTCCTGAAACATCTCGAGCTTGGTGTGCTCGAGAAATTCCTCCGGCCCCGAGGCGTGGTCGAGGATGTCCAGAAGCTCGCGCAACCAGCGATATTGCGGCCCCTCGGTCTTTCCGGCGCCCTGTTTGTAGCTCCAATGGGCGGCGACACCGAGTTCGGCGATCTCGTGCATGTCGCGGGTGCGGATCTGCACCTCGACGCGCTGCTGCTCCGGTCCGATGACACCGGTGTGCAGCGAACGGTAATTGTTCGGCTTGGGAGTCGATATATAGTCTTTAAACCGGCCGGGAACGACATGATAGGCCGAGTGAATAATACCCAGCGCGTGATAACAGTCGGCGATATCTTCAATCAGAACGCGAAACGCCATGACGTCCGAGAGCTGCTCGAAAGCGACGTTGTTGCGCTGCATTTTTCGCCAGATCGAGTAGGATGATTTCTCACGCCCTGAAACCAGAGTGGCGGCAAGACCGCCTTCGGCCAGTTTGCGCTGCAGCTCGGCCTCGATCCGCGGCACCAGCGCCGCACCCTGGCTGCGCAGAAAGTCGAGGCGGCCAAGGATGCTGCCGCGGGCGTCGGGCTGCAGCTCGGCAAACGCCAGATCCTCCAGCTCGTCCTTCATGCGCTGCATGCCGAGGCGTTCGGCCAGCGGCGCATAGATGTCCATGGTCTCGCGCGCGATCCGTCGGCGCTTTTCGTCGTCCTTGATAAAGTGCAGCGTCTGCATGTTGTGCAGCCGGTCGGCGAGCTTGACCAGCAGGACACGAATGTCCTCGGACATCGCCAAGACGAGTTTGCGAAAATTTTCCGCCTGCTTTGTCTGATCGGATTGCAGTTCGATCCGCGACAATTTGGTCACGCCATCGACCAGGCGCGCGATCTCGTGACCAAATACCTGATCGATGTCGTCGAGCGTCGCGACCGTATCCTCGACCGTGTCGTGCAGCAACCCGGTGACGATCGAGGCGCTGTCGAGCTTCATCTGGGCGAGAATGCCGGCGACCTCGACCGGATGCGAAAAATAGGGGTCGCCCGAGGCCCGCAATTGAGCGCCGTGCGCCTTCATCGAGAACACGTAAGCGCGGTTCAGTGCGTCTTCATCGGCGTTCGGATCGTAAGAGCGGACCAGCTCGACTAGCTCGAACTGCCGCATCATGACGGCAGCCTCGCCGCGTTGCCGGAAACTGCGGTCCCGCAGCGCCGTGACCGCAGCGGTAGCCAGCGTCTCATCCGACGCCCCGACGGCGAAAAGCGATGCCGCTCCCGCTCAAGGCTCCTCGTCTTCATCGCCCGGCAGATCGGCGTCCGGTAGATCCGGAAGATCGGCCTCCTCCTCGCCGACGACGCCGAGCACGTCGGCTGCCTCCTCCTCGTCGACAACACCGAGCACGTCGGCTGCCTCTTCCTCGTCGACAACACCGAGCACGTCGGCCGCCAACTCCTCGTCGATCGCATCTTCGTCGTCGGCGAAGTCCTGGCCGATCGCCTGCTCCTCTTCGAGCTCGGCCTCGTCGCCAATCTCGTTATCGCCGAAGCCGCGCGCTCCGATGCCGACCTCGTCGGCGTCAAGGGCCCCGTTCGCCGCGCTGAACCCAAACACGCTCGGGTCGACTTCGAGTTCTTGAGTTTCCTCGGCCTCGTCGAGCTCGACATGCTTTTGCATGCCACGGACCACCGCCTCCCGCAGATGCGGCAAGCCGACCGTTTCGTCGGCGATCTCGCGCAAGGCAACGACCGGGTTCTTGTCATCGTCGCGGTCGAGCGACAATGGCGCCCCAGAGGTGATTTCCCGCGCCCTCTGAGCCGCGAGCAGCACCAGCTCGAAACGATTGGGAACCTTGATTACACAGTCTTCGACGGTTACACGCGCCATTTTCGGAACTCACCGCAATTCGCTGAACCCTTGATTATATGGGTGCAAAATTGCCCCGGCAACACGATGATTACCGACTGTCGCCGGCTATCTGATTGGGGCCTTTGGGTGATGGCACAGCGCGTCAAGCCCGCGTCGAGAGCCAGATCGCGAGCCGCGAGCCGGTCTTGATCATAGCGCGGAGCAGCTCGTACCCGGCGGTCTCCTCGGCGCCCTGCGCGATCGCGACGCCGCGATGCGCGATCTCGTCGTCGCGAAAGCCAAGGATCGTCTCTGTAAGCTCGCGCTCTTCGCCGGCGAGCCGCTCTGCCTGATCGCGGTAGTGCTCGTCGATGACCTCTTCGACCGCGACGGTGCAGGCCATCGCGGCGCGTTCGCCCAATAAAGCGGTCGCCGCGCCCAGCGCATAGCCGGCGACCGACCACAGCGGCTGCAACAACGTCGGCCGCACTCGGCGCTGGCACAACAACATCTCGAATGCGGCAAGATGGCGCCGCTCCGCCTCCGCCATCTTGAGGATTTCGCCGGCCCCACGGCCCTGCGGCAGCACGTCGAGCTGACCCCGGTATATCCGCGTCGCACCGAATTCTCCGGCATGGTCCACGCGTATCAACCGTTCAACCTCGGCTGCCGGCAGGCGGTCGCCGGGCAGACGATGACGGCGCGCCTCGCTCATCTGTAGCCGCCGGCGACCGCCGCCCGCCCCGTCGCGCGGGCCCGGGCGAAAACCGCGAGGCAGCCGCCGGCCATTGCCAGCGAGGCCAGGAGGTTCCATCCGGCAAGCGAGATTCCGAACAACCTCCACGCCGGCTCGTCGCACCGCACCGGCTGCTGATGCATCAGCTGCGCTCGCAGCGCGTCGAGGGTCGCGGGCGTCCCGGCCGCGGTGCAAGCGCTCGGCCCAGCAAACCAATGCTGCTCGACACCGACATGGTAGCCGGCAAGGGCCGTGCCGACCGCGAACACCACCGCTAGCAACAAAGCCACCCACGACAACGCTGCCCGGCTGCCGACCATCGCCGCGACAAACGACATCACGATCGCGACGTCCCACGGCCAGCGCTCGGTCAGGCACAGCTCGCAGGGAGCGAGGCCGCCCCAATACTGGGCCAGCAGCACCGCCGCCATCACGGCGGCGCTCGTCACCAGGACGAAGATCGGGAAAACGCGCCCGCCGCCGCTCATTTCGCGCTCCTCATGCGGCTACAGATAGCGCAGCACGACAAACCCGCCAACCAGTGCAAGCGCAAACAGGCTCGTTACCAGCATCAGCCGGCGCTCGATGAACTCGCGAACCGGCTCGCCAAAGCGCCACAGCAATGCGCCGAGCAGAAAAAAGCGCAGGCTGCGCGAGACCAGCGACGCGAAAGCAAAGGGTACGATTGGGAATCGTACAACGCCGCTCGCGATCGTGACGAGCTTGTATGGGATCGGAGTCAAGCCTTTGATGATGATAATCCACACGCCCCAGTGGGCGAAGCCGGCTTTCAGCGCCTCATAGCGGCCCATCGCGTGGTAGAATTCGAGGATCGGACGGCCAATCGCATCGAACAGAAAATAGCCGATAGCATAGCCGAGAAAGCCGCCGAGCACCGACATGACGGTGCACAGACCGGCGAGCAGAAAGGCCTGGCGCGGCCGCGCCAGGATCATCGGGATCAACAGCAGATCGGGGGGGAGCGGAAAAAACGCGCTTTCGGCGAAGGCAATGACCGCCAGCGCCGCCACCGCATACCGGCTCGAGGCCAGCGCCAAGGTCCGGGCATAGAGACGGTTGAGCATCTGCCTGAGGATATGGTAGGGGGACCAGGCGGCATGGGTTCGGCGGACCGGGCCCAGACACGGCGAATTAATTCTCGGCTATCGCCGGTATGGCGATCCCCTCGTAAAGCTCCGACATCGCCAGGCGAAGCCCGACCGATGCCAGAAACAGCGACTCGTCGGCGCCGCGCACAAGTTCGACGACCCACCTGTCGTTGTCGCGTCGGTGCAATTCTCCATAAAGGCTGTCGGCATCGATCAGCAGAATTTCCCGCACGCTTGCAATCTGCCGATAGATCGGGAGCTTGACGCGGCGATCGTGGCGTTCGGTGCTTGGTGAGAGGATTTCGACGATCAGGACCGGATCAACGATTGCCTGCCGGTCCGGCGCGTTCGCTCGGCATGTGACCGCGATGTCGGGCACGTAATAGGAATCGGTTCGATCGGGGCGCAGCACGCCGGCGTCGATCTGGGCGTTGCAAGGCCGCCTGTCTGGGAGAGCGGCATCGATCCGCGATCCCAACCGCATCGCCAAGATTCGATGCGCCTCGGCGGGCGGCGCCATTGCCACGGGAACGCCGTCGATCAGCTCGTAGCGCATGTCGGTGCCGTCGTCCCAGGCCAGGCACTCGTCCAGCGACATGCGTTTTTCCGCCAGCTCGCTCATTTGCTCAGGCCCCGCGCTGCCCTCGGCGCCGGCTATTCCGCGGCGGCGTCAAGGCCGGCGGCGCCGACCGCGTCGATAAACCCGCCCGATTGGCGCCGCCACAGACGGGCATAGGTGCCGTCGGCGGCGAGCAGCGCCGCATGGGTGCCCTCCTCGACGATCCGCCCCGCCTCCAGCACCACGAGGCGGTCGAGCCGCGCGATCGTGGACAGCCGGTGGGCGATAGCGATGACGGTGCGCCCGCGCATCAGACTCTCCAGCTGCTCCTGGATCGCCGCCTCGATTTCGGAATCGAGCGACGAGGTCGCCTCGTCCAGCACCAGGATCGGCGCGTCCTTCAAGATGACGCGAGCGAGAGCGACGCGCTGGCGCTGCCCGCCCGACAATTTGACGCCGCGCTCGCCGACATGCGCGTCAAACCCACGCCGCCCATTCCAGTCCTCGAGCCCTTCGATGAATTCGATCGCCTGCGCCTGCGCCGCCGCGCGCCGCACTTCCCACTCGCTCGCCTGCGGCCGCCCATAGCGGATGTTGTCGCGGATCGAACGGTGCAAGAGCGAGGTGTCCTGTGTCACCATCGCGATATGGGCGCGCAGGCTTTCCTGCGTGACTTCGGCGATATTCTGCCCGTCGATCACAATCTGCCCGCTCTCGATGTCGTAGAAGCGCAGCAGCAGATTGACCAGGGTCGATTTTCCCGCACCCGACGGGCCAACCAGCCCGACCCTTTCGCCGGGCGCGATCGTCAGATCGATGCCGTGCAGGACGCCGCGCGCGGTCCCGTAGCCAAAGCGCACATTCGCAAAGCGGACGAGCCCGCGCTCGACCTGCAACGGAGCCGCATCGGCCCGGTCGGTCATCTGATGCGGCACCGCGATCGAGCGCATCCCGTCCTGAACGACACCGACATTCTCAAAGATCGTCGTCACATTTTGCGCCACCCAGCCGGCAATATTCGAGATCTGCCAAGTGAGCGGCATCGCCATCGCCACGGTGCCGACCGAGATCCGCCCAGCCGTCCACAGCCAAACGGCGATCGCACTCGTGCCGATCACCATCGCGGCGTTGAGGGTCGCGAGCATCAAGCCCAACAGCGTCATCAGGCGCAGCTGCAGTTGGAACGCCGCGGTGTGATCATCGACCGCCTCGCGCACAAATGCGTCTTCGTCGCTCGGCCGCGCGAAAAGCTTGACCGTCAGGATGTTGGTATAGCTGTCGACGACCCGGCCGGTCAGCGCTGAGCGAGCCTCCGAACTGCGCCGCGAACAATTGCGCAGGCGAGGCACGTAATAGCGCAACAGCACGGCATAACCGGCGAACCAGCACATGATCGGGGTTGCCAGGCGGATGTCGCTGCGGCCCAGCAGAACGATCGCGCCGCTGCCGTAGACGAGGATGTACCAGACGGCGTTGGTGCCGGAGACGACGCTTTCGCGCAGCGCCGGGCCCGTCTGCATCACGCGCTGGGCGATGCGGCCGGCAAAATCGTTCTGGAAAAAGGTCCAGCTCTGCCGCACCACGTGCCAGTGATTCTGCCAGCGAACGAGATTGGGCAATGCCGGCGCGATCGCCTGGTTGGTAATAAGCGCCTGCACCAGCAGCGCCGCCGGCCGCGCGACCAGCAGCACCACCGCCATGCCGAACAGCGGGCGCCAATTTTCTCGCAGCAGCGTGCCCGGCGCGTGGCTCGACACCAAGGTCACCACCCGACCGATAAAGACCGGGATCGTGGTGTCGAGCAGCGCCACCATCGAGCCGGCGATAAACAGCGCCAGGACGAGCAGGCGGGCCTGGCGTGCATAATACCAATAGAACGCGCCAAGCCCCGAAGGCGGCGGCGCCGTCGGCGGGAGTGCCGTCGGGGCGAGCAGATTTTCGAAAAACCGAAAGACACGCATGATCTGGGTTCGTACCGCGCAGCTCCAGGAACGATGACGACGGCCGCGCCGACTGGCCGAGACGGCGCGGCCGCGGCGATCAGCCTAGCACATAACCAATATAGGCGGGCTTGCTGAAAGAATTTGCAGGGTGCGCCGGCACGATGCTTGTGCCTTCCCGTGCGGCCGCGCACCGCTATGGCGTCGGCAGCTCCCAGCCGGTGCGCGACAACAGCGAGCCCGGCGCTTGCGGGATACCGCCGTCGCGCAGCACCCGGTGGCAATAACGCTCGACTTCGAGCGGCAATCCCGCGGCCGGCCGTCCTTGTCCGACCCACGAATCCAAATTGCCCGGCCCCCAATTATAGGCGGCGACCGCATCGGGCCAATCGCCGTAGCGCCGATAAAGCAGAGCCAGATAGGCGCGGCCGAGCCGCCGGTTCTGCGTCAGGTCAAACCGGTCGCCGCCGCCCGAATCGACCGCCGCCGCGGCGGACACCTGCATCGGTCCCTGTGGCCCGCCGAGTTCCGCGCGCCACATCGCGGGATCGGCGCCATGGGTCGACTCGGCGCCGTCTACCGCGAATGCGACCCGATCGAGATCGGCGCCCCGCGCCGCGGCGAAGAGGTCGAGGTAGGGATTTCGCGCCACGCTTGCCTGATCGGGGTCGATCGGTTCCACCGGCCCGCCGCGCAGCACCGTTACCGGCTGCTCTCGCCGGTTGGCAAAGGACACGACCTCCGCATCGGCTCTAATCTGTTTGTTCGAGAAGGTGGCGATTTCGTCAGCGCCGCGTGCGGCAGCGCGCCCGGGAGACGCTCTCTTGCCGCGCACCACCCTGACCGAATGCTCACCGCGATCGGCGAAGGTGACGAACTCGGCATTCGGCATTCTCGGCATTTTTCCCGATCAGCTCTTTGACCTGCGTCGCGAGATCGCGCGGCGACCTGGTCTGCGGGACCGGCTGGGCGGCGATCGCGGGGCCGGAAACGATCGACCACGCCGCTACCTCGGCGATTATCAGGATAAGGCTGCACCGCCTCATTGGCGAGTGGTGCAAGATCGGGAGCTTTGCTGTCAAGCGCTGATCGAGCCTTGTCAGCAAATCGGGCGGCGGGCTAGCATCGCTGACGCACGATTCCTCCGACCGCCATTTCGAGGACAACGCGATGCCGAAAATCCTGATCGTCCACGGTGCCGGCATGAATATGCGCGGCAAGGTTCAGACCGAGATATTCGGGCCGATGACCCTGCCCGAATATGACGAACGGATTCGCGGCTACGCCGCCGAACTGGGTCTCGACATCGAAATCTTTCACTCGAACGTCGAAGGCGAGATCGTCAACAAATTCTATGAGGCCAACGACAAGGGCTTCGGCGCGGCGTTGTTCAATCCGGCGGCGTTCGGCAGCGGGTATCCGGCCTTGGTCGCGGCGATCTCCCAGGTGAGCTTCCCGACGATCGAGGTCCATATCTCGAACCCGATCCGGCGCGGCCCGGCGTCGCAGACAGTGGCGGTCAGCCAGGGCGTCGTCGCCGGCTTCGGCCTGCCGGGTTATTACTTGGCGTTGCGCGGCGTGCGCGATTTGCTCGCGGCGAAAAAGTGATCCGCGCCGCGATCGTCGGGCTCGGGCGCTGGGGCCGCACTCTGGTCGGCGCGGTCCACGACAAGAGCACGGAATTTCGCTTTACCACCGGCCACAGCCGCACCGGCGCCACGGCTGCGCCGTTTTGCGCCGAGCACGGCATCCGCTATTGCGACGATCTCGATCAAATTCTCGCCGATCCCGAGATCGACGCCGTCGTCTACGCGACGCCGCACAGCCAGCACGGCGCGCAGGTCGAGCGCACCGCCGCCGCCGGCAAGCACGTGTTTATGGAAAAGCCATTCACCCTCAAGGTGGAGAGCGCGGAGCGGGCGCTCGCTGCGGTGGCGCGCGCCGGGGTTGTCCTGGGTGTTGCCTATCCGCGCCGCTTCCATCCGGCGATGATCGAGCTGAAAGCCCGAATCGACGACGGCAGGCTTGGTGTCCCGACCCACTGCGAGACGGCGCAGGCCTCGCCCGCCGGGCACTTCATGCCCGAGGGTTATTACTGGCGCGCCGACCCGCAGGAGGCGCCGGCCGGCGCGATGACCGCGACCGGCGTCCACAACCTCGACGCGCTGATCTACCTGTTCGGCCGGATCGAGGAGGTCTATTGCCTCAGCCTGCACCGCTCGATGACCCGGATCGAGGACACGACGAGCGTCTTGATGCGGCTCGAGAACGGCATGTCGGCGAGCCTTTATTGCTCGCTCGTCACCGTGCCGACCTACCGCTTCGCGGTTTACGGCACCAAGGGCCGCGCCGAGCTTGCCGGCCAAGACCCCGAGTTCCGCTTCACGCCGGTGCCGGAAGCGATGCCGGCCGGCCGCCACCGCGCGGCACCACCCGAAACCATCGAATACAAGGGCTTCAACGCGCTCGCCGCTGAATTGGAAGGTTTCGCCGCCGCGATTAACGGCACCCGCCCCTACCCGATCACCGCCGACGAGATCGTGCACGGCGTCGCTGCGTTCGAAGCGATCGTGCGTTCGGCCGCGACCGGCCAGCCGGTCAGAGTGGCGCAGCCTTAGCCGAGGATACGCCGATGCCGATGACCGTGCTCTACCCGGAGGACCGCCAGATCCCCGACGACACCGTCGAACGCGAGATTTTCGGCCCCGAGGTGCGGATCGTCCGGCGTACCAAAACGGCGCTGGCCGAGCTCGATCCGGCGGATTGCGCCGAAATCGACGGGCTGATGATCATGCGGCACGCGGTCTCGGGGGTGGACATCGCGCGTTTTCCGCGGCTGCGCGCGATTGTGCGCATGGGCGTCGGCTACGACAAGATCGACCGGCCCGCGGCGGCGGCGCGTAACATCCTTGTGTGCAACGTCCCCGATTACGGCACGACCGAGGTCGCCGATCATGCGATGGCGATGGCGTTGTCCTTGCGGCGCGGCATTGTTCTCTACCACGAGCGGATGCGTTCGCAGCCACCGGCGCCGTGGGGTGCGGTCAAGCACGACCTGATCCGCCGCCTCGGGGTGCAGAATTTCGGCATCCTCGGGCTCGGCCGCATCGGCACCGCCGTGGCGTTGCGCGCCCGCGCCTTCGGATTTCACGTCAGTTTCTACGATCCCTATCTGCCGAACGGCGCCGAACTGGCGCTCGGCATCGGCCGAGCGGCGACCCTCGAAAAACTGCTGCGCCAGACCGACACCTTGTCGATCCACACCCCGCTGACCCGCGAAACCCGAGGCATGCTTGGGCGCGACCAGCTGGCGCTGCTGCCGAAGGGGGCCGTTGTCGTCAACACCGCGCGCGGGCCGATCGTCGATGTCGATGCGCTTCTCGAATTGTTGCGCAGCGGCCATATCGCCGCCGCCGGGCTCGACGTGTTGCCGGTCGAACCGCCGGTCGACCCGGTCCCGGCGATCCTGCGCGCTTATCGCGAGCGCGAGCCGGGCCTCGAAGGGCGCCTTGTCATCACCCCGCACGCCGCCTGGTTCACCCCCGAATCGGAGCACGACACCCGCCGCAAATCGGCCGAGACGATGCGCGCCGCACTCCTGACCAACCGCCCGCAGAACGTGATCACCCCCGATATGTACTAGCCGCCGCCAAAGCATGGCGGCAGCCGGGTGCGGCGGTCTTTCGCTATTTCTTGGCCGCCGATAAGGTGACGCCCTGCGCCCTCATCTGGTCGACGACCGATTTTGCGCCGGCGTCGCCGGCCGCGGCGAGCACCGCGGTCTTGCCCGCCAGGTTTTGCAGCTGCTGGCGCAGTTTGGCCCCCTGCTCGATGCTCGGCTGCTGCGCCCGCATCAGTTCGGCAAGCGCCCCGCGGTCGCGGATCGCCTGGCCGGTCTCGAACGCCATCAGCACAAACAGCGATACGACGACTAGGATCAGCGGCACCGGCAACGCGTTGCCTTGGCCGCCATTGCCCACCGGCATCGTCATTGCCCTTTCTCCGGCGGCGCCGGGGCCGCGGTCGGCGCGGGCTGGGCGGCCGGGACCGGGGCGCCGGTCTGCGGATTGATCGCGATGCCGTTCTGCGCCAAGAGGTCGCGCAGCTTGTCGTCCTTGTCGGCGACAGCGGCCGTCGCCAGCGCCCGGACCAGCGCTTCGTTGACTCGGCCGAATTGGAGGCTTTGATTGATGAATTGCTGGCGCTGGTTGACCTCGGCCTGAACCGAATGGTTCTGCTCGATCAGAATCAAATAGACGACAACCAGCACCAGGGTTATGCCCGAGAGCGCCAGAACAATTCGATAAACCCAGCCGTCTGCCGGCATTCAGCAGCCCCGCCGTCGATCATCCCCTCCGCCGCTGCCGACGGACGACGAAGAATACCATGCCGAGGCCGGCCGCAAGCAGCGGGATCGTCGCCGGCTCGGGGACTGGCGCCGCCGACACGATGTCGCCATCGAGGTTCAAGGTTACATCGCCGATCATCTCGTCATAGCCGCTCGAATTGCTGCTCTCGACATCGAAGCTCAGGGTTTCCGAGAATGCGCCGAGTGCGCTGGTGCCGAAGCCGATATTGAACCCGCCCTGCGTGTCCCCGCCGGCGAGGCCGCTGACCGAATCGCCGCTGAGGCTGAAGCCCGAGCCCGATTCGATTGTGCCGCTCGACGACAGCAAATCGGTGAAGGCCTGCTCGGCCAGCGGGTTGTCGTTTAGGAAGGCGAGCACCGCCTGCGGCGAGGCGCTGTTCTGCAGCACATCGCCGAAATCCAGGTCGTAGCTCGTCCCGCCGCCGCTCAAACTTCCCTGCCCACCCTGCTTAACAAACGCCAGCGCGGCGTAATTGTTGACTTGGGCTGCCAAGGTCAGCGGGCTCGTCGCCAGCGCCAGATCAGTCAGTTGCGAATCATGGCTCGCCAGCGCCAGGTCGGCGGTGCCACTGAAGATGCCGGCGGTGCCGGTGCCGAGCGCGACCTGCAGCGCCGAAGAGGAGGCGCCCGCGGCGAGCCCGGCGCCGAGAGTGCCGCTGCCCGAAAACGGCGCGCCGCCGGCGCTGATCGAGCCGACCAGCACATCGTTGAGCGCCGTCGCGGCGGCCCCGTTTTGCACGGTCACGCCCTGCGTGAGGCCGCCGCCGCCGTCGCCGACATGGACGATGCCGAAATTCACCGGCGATGTCGTCAGCACGTCGGCCACCGCCGGGGTGTAGACGTTCCCCGACAGCGTCACGCTGCCGCTGCCGACCGACATGTCCGGAGCATTGTCGGTCCCGGCGCCGGTCGAGGTGTAGTTGACCCCGACCGATCCCGAATAGCTGCCGGCGGTGCCGGTGCCGAGCGCAACGCTCAGCGCCGAGCTCGTCCCTTGCGCCGCGAGGTTGGTGATCGAGCCGCTCGTGGTGAACGGCGTCGGAGCCGTGCCGAAGCTTGCGGCCAGCCCTTCGGTATAGATGTCAGGCGAGCTGTTCGTAATGCTGACCGCCTGGCTCGGCGCCGCGCCGCCGACCCGCGCCGCGAGGGTGACCGAGGATGTGTTCAGCACCGGGTAGGCGAGCCGGTAGACATCGCCCTTCACCGTGACGCTTTGCGAGGGCAGGTCGGCGGTGCAGTCGCTGGTGCAGCCGTTTGGCGTCGAATCCGACTGCAACGCCACGGTCGCGGTGCCGCTCTGCGCGCCGGCGTTGGCGGTGCTGAGCCCGGCGACCAGGCTCGTCGTGTTGGTCGATCCCGCCAGCAGTTGCGTGATCGTGCCGCCGTTCGAGGTCGCCGGGCCAACTGCCGAGAGCTGCGCGTCGAGGCTCCCCTGCGGCGCGGTCGTGGACACATTGGTCACGCTCAGCGCCTGCTGCTGGGTCGTCCCGATGCGGACATTGCCGAAATCGATCGTCGTCGGCGTGATGCTCGGGCTCGCCGGATTGACCACCGTCCCGGAGAACGTCCAAGTGTAGTTGAGGTTCTGCCCGGCGAGCGCGGTGATCCCAAGCCCGCTGGTCGTGGCGCCGTTGGAGGCGAAGCTGATCGGCACGGTGCCGCCGATTGTACCCGCCGTGGTCGGGGTCAAGCTCACCGACATCGCCGTATTGTTGGCCGCGCCGGCGGCCAAATTGGTGATGACCCCGCCATTCGTCGTCAGCTGCGAATTGGTCGGGGAGCCAAAGGCGGCGTTAAGCCCCTCTTGATAGGCGGCGCTGCTCGCCACCAAGGTATTGGTGATCGTCAGCGGGTCGGTATAGGTGGTCCCTGCGATCACCACGCCGAAATTGAACTGCGGGCTGAGCGAGGAGGTCACGGTCGGGCTCGCCAGCGCATAGGCGGCGGCGGTGATGTTGATCGTCTGCTCCGCGACGTTGCTGAAATTGTTGGCGACATGCACCGCCTGCCCGCTCAGCGCACCGGCGGTGGTCGGGTTGTAATCGACGGTGTAGGAGCCGGTGCCGGCGCCGGTCGCGACCGGGCCGAAATTCTGCGCGGTAACGCCGCTGCCGCTGAGCCCCGAAGCGGTGATGTTGCCGCCGTTGACGCTGGTCTGGATCGCGCCCCGCAGCGCCGGGCCGCTGGTCCCGGCATTCTCGATCGCATAGGTCGCGCTGGTCGAGCCGTCGACATGGACATTGCCGAGCGCCAGCGTCGGGGTCGCCCCGGTGCCGTTGCTGACGTCGCTGCCGGTCACCGCCTGCGCCACGTTCCCGGCCGCGAGGATATGCCCGGTGGTGGCGGTCACCCCGGCGAGCTTGTTGAAGCTGTTGCCGGTGCCGAAATTAGCGTTGCTGTAATCGGTCGAGACGGTGACGTTCTGGCTTCCGAGATTGAGGTTCCCGTTGACCGCGAGCGTGGCGGCGGTGCTGCCGCTCGTCGCGTGGCTGAGATCGAGGGTGGCGCCGCTGTCGATTGTGATGTCGCCGGTGGTACCCTGAATACCGTTCTGCGCGGTCAGCGTGCCGCCCGACGCCTCGACCAGCCCGGTATTCGCGATCGCCGGCACGATCGCGCCAAAGCCGCTGGTGGTGCCGGCGTTGGCAAAGCTCGGGGCGTCGAGCGTGCCGCCGGCGAGCGTCAGCTGCGCGCCCAACTGGTTGGTTGCGGCGCCGAGCGTCGTCACGGTGGCGCCGTTGCCGATGCTCGTTGCGTTGCTGTTGGTGAAGGTGCCAAGGCCGCAGAGCGACGCGCCGGCGCCGAGGGTCGTCGTCCCGCCATTGCTGAAGGCACCGCCCAGCGCCAGCTTGTCGCCGCTGGTCGGCAGGCTCAGCGCGCCGCCCGAATTGACCGTTACATTACCGCCGACGCTCAACGTCTCGGGCGTCGTCGCCTGGTATTGCAGGGTGTTACCGGAATCGATCGCCAGGCTTTCGATCGTCGCGTCCTGGCCGAGCGTGACATCGCCGCTCGCGGTGGCGCCGATCGTCACATCCGAAAAGAACTGCGGCACGCCGGCGCTCCAGCCGCTCGCCGTCCCCCAATTCCCGGTCCCGCCGTTCCACACATCCGCCGTCGTCGTCGGCGTATTGACCACCTCGAGCTCGATATTGCCGGCATGGTCGTTATAGACGACGCCGAGGGTGAGGCCGCCGCCGAGACTGGTGCTGGTGCCGGGCGTCGGCGTGCTCCCCCCGTTGGCGACGCCGCCGAACACGCCGGTCAGGCTCCCCGGCGCAAAATTCATCACGGTAAAGCTCTGGCCGGCGGCATAGGAGAGGCCGTTGACGGCGTTGCCCTGGATCGTACCGCCCTGCAAGGTGGGCGTGCCGCCGCCGGCGACCGTGATCTGCGTGTTTCCGGCGGGGTTGGCGCTCAAATAGCTCGCTACCGTGCCGGCGGCGGTGTTGGTGAAGTTGCCGTTGATCGTCAACGTGCCGGGTTGTTCGTTGATTCCGCCGGTGACCACGGCGCTGTTGCTGACGTTACCTGTCACCGCTCCATTTCCTTGCAGGGTCCCGCCATTGTTCAGCACATTGGCGGCGCTGAGCGTGCCGTTCGCGGCGATCGTCGTCGTCCCGGCGGTCTGGGTATAGGAATTGCCGCCGGTCACGTTGACGC
>DATMKU010000048.1:0-11918 GCA_035570935.1 Allostellaceae bacterium | reverse complement strand
GCGCCACCACAAAGATGACGAGGAAGACGAAGAACAGGATCTTGGCGATCCCGGCGGCGGCGACGGCGACACCGCCAAAGCCGAGAAAACCGGCGATGATCGCGATGATCAAAAAGACCAATGCCCAATAAAGCATTTTTTTCTCTCCTCCATTGCCGGCCGACCCGAAGCGACGATGGGTTTGCTTCGTAGGGCGATGGCCATGCATTAAAACAGGCTTACGTGGGGCGGAGTTCCCGCGATCCCCGGTTGCCTAGGGCATGGGTGCGGGTTGCACCAAGAGCAGCGGTGTTTCGGCGACGCCGATCGTCAGCGGCAGGTCGCCGGTAACCTCGCCGTCGATCTCGACGAGGCATCGCGCCGGCTCGGTGTCGCCGGCCGCCGCTATCCGCAGTCCGCTCGCGGCGAGGATCGAGACGTCGGGCAGGCGATGCAGCGCGCCCAGCACCATCGCCGCGATCCCGCGCAACACAGCGAGACGGCCGGTGCGCCGGAACAGCACGACATGCAACGTCGGCGCCGCCAGCCGGGCCGCCGGCGCGATCACGAAATTGCCGGCGTAGCGCTGCCCCTTGACGATGATCACCGCCGCCGCGCGCTGTTCTCCGCCGATCGCGGCGACGACGAATTCGCGTCGGCGGTAGCGCACAAGGCACAAGAGGATCGCCCAAAGGTAGGCGAGCTTGCCGATTCGCCGTTTGAGGCCGATGCCGAGCGCACCCAGCACTTCGGCGTCAAAGCCGATTCCGGTCATCGCGACAAAAAGGCGATCCCCGGCGACACCCGGCCATACCGGACGCGCCGGCGCCTCGGCGATCACGCGAGCGAGCGCCTTGGGCGAGCGCGGCATGCCGATTTCGCGCGCGAGCACGTTTCCGGTGCCGAGCGGCAGCACCGCCAGCGGCCGCGATGTCCGGCGCAGTCCGTTGACGACCTCGTTGACGGTGCCGTCGCCGCCTGCCGCCACAATCACGTCGAAGGCCGGATCCGCGGTCCGCGCCAGGCGCTCGGCATCGCCCGGACCGCGCGTCTCGCGCACCGCGACTGCACAGCCACAGCCTTCGAGCGCTGCGACAACCCGACGAAGGCGACCCCCGCCGCGCTTTCGTCGGCCGGCTGCCGGATTGGCGATGATCAAGATCCGCCGCGCCATTGCCGACGGCCGCGCCGAACCTCAAGCCCGGCGCTAGGCGGCGGGCTGCAATAACGCGGCGTCGGCCGGCGCGTCGATCCACATCCGGTACCACGATTCCAGCATCAGCAGCGCCCACAGCCGGTTGTGGTGATCGAACCGGTCCGCGCAATGCTCGTCGAGCAGACGGCGGACATAACCCGGCTGGAAGAGCCCGCGCTGCCGTGCACTCTGCGACAGCAGGATGTCGTACGCCATCTCCTTGAGCTCGCCGCGAAACCAGCGGTCGATTGGACAGCCGAACCCGCGCTTCGGCCGGTACAAGACGGCGCGCGGCAGGTACGGCTCCATCGCCGATTTGAACAGCGCCTTCAACGCACCGCCCGGCATTTTGACGGTATCGGGCAGCGCCGCCGCCCATTCCACCAGTTCGTGGTCGAGTAACGGCGAGCGCGCCTCCAGACCATGCGCCATGCCGGCGACATCGACTTTCACCATCAAATCGTCGGGTAGGTAGGTGTGGATGTCGGCACGGTTGGCACCAGTGACCTGATTCCGGCCGGCGCCAAAGTACGGCGCCAGCAAGTCGGCGACCGAACGGTCGCAGAAATTGCGCATCGCCTCGCCGTAACCCTCGCCCTTGTCGCCGTCGCCAAAGAACGCGAGTGTCGGCAGATAGCGCCGCGCCGGGGACGCTCGCGGCGCTTTGAGCGCATCGGCGATCCGGCACAGCTTGAAACGCCGCCGCACTGAGGGCGGGGCGGCGGCGAACAGTTGCGCGAGCCCGGCGCGGCCTGCCTGCGGCACCAAATCGAGCCG
Organism: Allostellaceae bacterium; assembly: GCA_035570935.1. Taxonomy (GTDB): domain Bacteria; phylum Pseudomonadota; class Alphaproteobacteria; order ATCC43930; family CGMCC-115725; genus AP-15. Next base: position 9,967 of record DATMKU010000048.1, on the reverse strand, counting down.
CGCCAGCCACCGCATGGCTTTGTACCGGCCATAGCCGAGAAAGCACTCGTCGCCACCATCGCCGGTCAGCGCCACGGTGACATGGCGGCGCGCCATCTCGGCGACATACCAGGTCGGGACCGCCGAGGGATCGGCGAACGGCTCGCCAAAATGCCACACCAGCTGCGGCACCACCGCTACCGCGTCGGGCTCGACCAGCAGCTCGTGATGGTCGGTGGCATAGCGCTGCGCCACCATCCGGGCATAGCTGGTTTCGTCATAGCGGCTGTCGGCAAAGCCGATCGAGAAGGTCCGCACCCGCCCGCCGGCCCTTGCCATCATCGCGACGACCGCGGAGGAATCGACACCACCCGACAAAAACGCGCCGAGCGGCACGTCGGAAATCAGCCGCAGCCGCACCGCCTCGTCGAGCCGTTCGATCAGTTCGCGGCATAATTCGGCCGGCCTTTGGCGAACCCTGCCGGCGCTCGGGCTCGGCAGTTGCCAATACCGCACCAGCTCGGGTTCGCCGAGGCTTCCATCCCGGTTGGCCGCGACGATCAAATAATGGGCGGCCGGCAATTTGTTGACCCCGGCAAAAGCGGTTTGTGGCGCCGGCACGTATTGCAATGTCAGGAATTGGTCGATCGCGCCGAGATCGGGCGTCCGCGGAACATCGGGCAAGGCGTGCAGCGCCTTGATTTCCGAGCCGAAAGCCAATCCCGACCGGGTGCATGCCCAAAACAGCGGCTTTTTCCCGATCCGGTCGCGCGCCAGGATCAGCCGGCGCGCGGACCGGTCCCACAGCGCCAGCGCGAACATGCCGCGCAGCCGCGTAAAAACCCGCGGACCCCAGGCATGCCAGCCATTGACGATGACCTCGGTATCGCTACGGCTGCGAAACCGGTAACCGAGCGCCGCCAGCTCGCGCCGCAGCTCGGCAAAATTGTAGACCTCGCCGTTATAGGTGATCCACACGCTGCCGTCGGCGCTCGCCATCGGCTGATGTGCGGCGCGCGACAGGTCGATGATCGACAAGCGCGCATGCGCAAGACCGGCCCGGCCGTCGGTCCACACGCCTTCGTCGTCGGGCCCGCGATGCCGCAATGGTGCAATCATCCGCCACAGCCGGGCTTCCAGCTCGGCGACGGACAGAGCCGGACCGGTGTTGACAAATCCGGCGATCCCGCACATCGGCACCCACCTCGACGCCTTTCGGCACGGCCGGCCGCGGCGCGCGGCGCGCGCTCAGGCGGCTTCGATGATATTTCCCGCGAGTTGGGCGCGCACCGAACGACCCAGCAAGTCGAGCAGCACGATCACCCGGTCGTTGTCGTTCAGCTCGACCAGCCGTCCGACCATGTCCCCGAACGCGCCGGTGGTGATGCGCACCAATTCGCCCGGCTGCAATGTCCGCCGCGGATCGAGGCCGTTAAAGGCCCCCTCCTCCTCGCGTCCCCGGATCGCTTCGACGACTTCGGCCGGCACCGCCGCCGGCCGGTCTCCGGCGCGCACCAGGTCGCTGACGCCAAAGGTCGACAAGATCGGCCGCCACCGCATCCCCGGCTCGTCCACGGCGGCGAACAGATAGCGCGGGAACAGCGGACGCAAGGCGATCTGGCGCCGGCGGGCGTGGCTCACCCAGGTCCGGCAGCGCGGCAGATAGGCGCGATAGCCTTGGCGCAGCAGATTTTCGAGCGCTTTGGCCTCGGCGTGGGTCTGGGTATGAACCGCATACCACGACGTCGTCATAGAGCGGCCTTGCGGCCGGGTTGGCCCGGCGCAACGCCGGTGGCCTCGGCCCGAATGTGTCTGCGCAAGCGCGATTTCCCCTGGATCAGACGCCCCGAACGTACAGCGTTCATCGATTGAACGTCAAGCGGCGCCGGGCGGGCGGGCGCCCGGGAAAAATTGTGCGTATGCCGGTTGGGGCATCGCTTGCATTGGCGCGGTGGGGACGCGGGACATGTGTTGCGGGCAAGCAACTCTCCCCGGACAGCCTGCGCTTTCCCAGGAGCGGCGGTCTTTTGTAATTGTTACGGTTCGGACGGCCAGGCGCTTACGGGCTTTCCTCGGATGGCGAGGCCTCGGCTAGCGTCTTTGTCATTTCAAGAAACTGGTGACGGGCTCTGGGGTCGGGGATCGCATAATAGAGCCGGATGAACTCGATTGTTTCCGGGCGCTGCAGATACTCGCGCCAGCGCTGGTCCTCGGGGCTGATTTCGGCGTCATCCGCGCGCAGATCGCCAAAAAAATACGAAATCGGAACCCCAAGAATTTCGGCCATCGCCGACAGCCGCGACGCGCTGACGCGATTGGCGCCGCCTTCGTATTTCTGCACCTGCTGGAACGTCAGGCCGAGCGCGTTCGCCAAGGTCTCCTGGTTCATCCCCAACAGCAGCCGGCGCATCCTGATGCGGTTGCCGACATGGACATCGATCGGGTTGGGGACACCGGTGCCGCGCCCGTATTTCGGCGCCACTTTTGGCTCTTCGACGGATCTTGCCGGGTTCTTCAACCTATCCCCCAGGTCACAGCAGGCCCTCTCAACTAGCATCGCCGTCCTCGCCGGCGCAAGCGTCATTGCGCAATTCGCTCTTAAATGCGAGCGCAGACGCGTGCAAACTTAAGCTCAGGTTGAATGCCGGGCTGTCTCGGGCACCCACCGCCGGCCCGCAAGCTAGCCCTCGCGGTGCCCGGGATCGTCAAAGCCGCGCCGATTGCTAATGAACATCAGCGCCATCAGCCCGATCCCGAGCGCCAAGGTGACGATGACCCCGAACACCATCGCCAACCATCCGGCGAGGCTGATTTCCGAGGCGCCGAGCTGGTGCCAGAATATCGCGATGACAGTCGCCACCGCGACCACAACCGCAGCAGCGGCCGCGACCGCCGCCCACATCGCTACCGGACGCATCGCTACCTCCTCGTCGTTTCTGGCCAAGGCTGCACTGTCATCACCCACGCAACCGCGGCGGCTTTACGCAAACCCTCGACAAAGCGCGTCGTCCCGCGCCGCCGGGTTTCCCATCCCGCGAACGAAAGCCGCTTACACCGCACTGTCGCTCGTGGCAGAGTGCCGGCCGTCCGCCCTCCGACGGAGAACATAATGCCGACCAAGAGCCAGCACCCCGAAACCCTGGTGCTTCATGCCGGGTATCGCAGCGACCCGACGACCAACGCCGTCGCGGTGCCGATCTACCAGACCACGAGCTACCAATTCCGCGATACGCAGCACGCCGCCGATCTATTCGGGCTGGCCGAGCTCGGCAACATCTACACCCGGATCATGAACCCGACCAACGCCGTCCTCGAAGAGCGGATCGCGGCACTCGAAGGCGGGGTTGCCGCGTTGGCGCTCGCCTCGGGTCAGGCGGCCTCGCTGTTCGCGGTCCAGAACATCTGCCAGGCGGGTGACAATTTCGTCAGTTCGACAGACCTCTACGGCGGAACCTGGAACCTCTTCCTGAACACGATGATGAAGACGATGGGGATGGAGGTTCGTTTTGTCGATCCAGCCGACCCGGAGAATTTCCGCCGCGCCACCGACGCGCGCACGCGCTGCTACTACGCCGAAACCCTCCCCAACCCGAAGCTCGAGGTCTTTCCGATCGGCGAGGTCGCCCGGATCGGGCGCGAGCTGGGCGTGCCGCTGATCGTCGACAACACCGCGGCCCCGGTGCTGTGCCGGCCGCTCGAACACGGTGCCGCCGTGGTCATGCATTCGACCACCAAATACATCGGCGGCCACGGCAATTCGATCGGCGGCATCGTCGTCGACGGCGGCAATTTCGATTGGGAAAAGCACGCCGCCCGCTTCCCGCTGCTGAACCAGCCGGACCCGAGCTATCACGGCGCGGTGTGGACCCAAGCGTCAAAGCCGCTGGGGCCGATCGCCTATATCCTCAAGATGCGGGTGACACTGCTGCGCGACCTCGGCGCGCCGATGAGCCCGTTCAACGCTTTTCTTTTTCTGCAAGGGCTCGAGACCCTGCCATTGCGGATGCGGGCGCATTGCGCCAATGCGGTCGCCGCGGCCAAACTTCTGGCCGAACACCCGAAGGTCACCCGGGTCATCTATCCGAGCCTGATGACCGGCGAAGCCCGGCGCCGCGCCGACGCTTATCTCAAGGGGGGATACGGCGGTCTGCTGGGTTTTGAGCTGAAGGGCGGCCGCGAGGCCGGGCGCCGCTTTATCGACGCGCTGCAGATGTTCTACCACGTCGCCAATATCGGCGATTCGCGCAGTCTGGCGATCCACCCGGCCTCGACGACCCACTCGCAGCTGTCGCCCGAGGAGCAGGAGCAGACCGGGGTCACCGACAATTATGTGCGGCTGTCGATTGGCATCGAGCACCCCGACGACATCCTCGCCGATCTTCGCCAAGCGCTCGACGCCGCCTAACCCGCGCGGCGGCCCGATGACGCCGGAGAGAAGCGGCGGCGAAACCCTGCTGCCGCTGGCGTTTCCGATTGACTTGGCACTGACCGTCGCCAGCCACGGCTGGGCGGACCTGGCGCCGTGGCGCTGGGATCCCGAGACCGGGGTTCTCGCGCGCGGCGAGCGCATCGGCGGAGAGCTGGGCGCGATCGCCGCGGTGCAGCGCGAGCCCGCGGCGATCATCGTCCGCTGGGACGGGTTTGGCGCAAACGCCGGACCGGAAATAATCCGCCGCGTCGAGCGTTGGCTGTCGGCTGATTGGGACCCGGCGGATGCCGTCGCCCTATTGGGCGAGGATGCCGAGCTGATCGGGCGGGGCGGCGGCCGCATGCTGCGCTGCTCGACGTTCTACGAAGATTTTGTCAAGACCGTGCTGACCATCAACACCGTGTGGTCATCGACCCGCCGGATGGCCGCGGCGCTTGTCGCCGAACCCGGCGGCGGCGCCTTCCCCGGCCCCGAAGCGGTCCTCGACTATGGCGAAGCGCTTCTGCGCGGGCGCGCCAAGCTCGGCTTTCGCGCGCCGACGGTGATTTCGGCCACCCGCCGCATGCTGGAGGACGGCACGATCGACCGGGCGGGCGACGGCCGGCCCGACCACGAATACCTCTTGGCACTCAGCGGCATCGGCCCTTATGCCGCCGCCCATTGCCGGTTGCTGCTGCACGATTTCAGCCGCATCCCGGTCGATTCGGTGGTGACGGCGTATGTCCGCGAGCGGCACGCCAGCGACCCCGCCGCCTTTGCCGCGAGCCGCGCCGCCTGGGGTGCTTATCTCGCGCTCGGTTACCGCCTCGCCCGCCTGCGCGAAAAGCTCGACGCCGCGATCTGAGCCGCCGCCGCGCCGACGGGATCAGGCCGGCTTGCGCCATGACATCTTCGGGACTTTTGCTGTCGCGGGCGAAGCGATCTGGCGTTGGCCGCGTTTACCCCTCCGACCCGTGGGTGGACGGCGAGGTGGGGAATGCTCCAGGAAAAGACTCAGCATTTGATGACCGACATGGGCGCGCTGTTGCCGCTCATGGTTTCCAATGCGCTGAACGCGCTCGGCGCGATCGTTATCCTATTGATCGGCCTGTGGCTGTCGAGCAAGGCCGATCAGATCGTGGTCCGGTCGTTCGGCCGAACGCCGCATATCGACCCCATGCTGCGCGGCTTTTTCGGGAGCCTCGCGCGCTATTTGATCTTGACCGTCACCGTGCTTGCGGTCCTGTCGGAATTCGGCATTCAGACGACGAGCCTCGTCGCCGTCCTTGGCGCCGCCGGGCTCGCCGTCGGGCTCGCCTTGCAGGGCACGCTGTCCAACTTGGCCGCGGGGATCATGCTGCTGATCTTCAGACCGTTCAAAATCGGCCACAAAGTGCAGATCGGCGCCAACATCGGTACGGTAAAGGAGTTGACCCTCTTCTGGACCGAGCTCGAAACCGACGACAATGTGCAGGTGATCGTGCCGAATGGCGGCGTCTGGGGCCAACCCTTGCGCAACTACAGCATCTATCCCGCCCCGCCGCATGCCGGCGAGGTGCGCTTTCGGATCGCCGAGGACAGCGATCTCGACACCGCGTTGGGACAGGTCCGCGCCTTGGTCGAAGCTGATTCGCGGGTGCTCGCCGATCCCGCCCCAAGAGTGTTGCTCGATCGCAGCGCTCCCGAAAACGCGCTGGAGGTCGTCGGTGCGTTTGCCACCGCCGAGGTTGAGGCGGCGGTTGTGAAGAGCGATCTGATCAAGGCGATGCGCAGCGCGGTCGACACGGCACCCGCCCGCCAACCGCCGGATGGTCTTGATGGCGCGAGCCCGGTCGACGGCGCGCCGGGTCAAGAGACGGGTCGGCAAGCCCCGCCGCGCAAAGGCACGGGGTCGGCCTGAGCGGCGGCGGGCCCGTCCCAGCTGACAATCTTCCACCAGTGAGAGCTGGTTCACACCGGCGGGCCTCTCCCGGATATAGCTTAGCGTCGTCCAACGAGGTCGGTCCTCGGTTGGGTGACATATCGAGGGAGTGTCGCGATGAGGAACCCTGCCGCCAATCGGCGCGTGCTCGCCAACAGCTTGCATCATCTGCCGCCGGGTTCGGTGGCAAAGCGCAAAACCAACCCCAACAAGTGGATCGAGCTGACGCTCGGCGTTCGCCGGCTGAAACAGCTTCCCGATCTGTCGGCGCTCGACAACACGCGGCCCGCCGAGCGCAAATACATGACCCGCGACCAGCTGCGCAGCGCATACGGCTCCGACCCGGCCGCGATCGAAAAGATCGAAAAATTCGCCGCCGACAACCATTTGGTCGTGACCCGCGACGAGCGCGCCTCGGCACGGCTCGGGCTCGCCGGCACCGTTGCCAATGTCAGCGCCGCGTTCGGCGTCAAATTGCTCGACTACAGCCATCCAAAGCTCGGCGACTTTCACGCCCGCACCGGCCCGGTCATGTTGCCGGCGGATCTCGGCGACGCGATCACCGGCGTCTTCGGCCTCAGCAATCAGCGCGTCATGCATCGTCTCCCGCGCCAGCGGCAGAAGATCGACGCGGTCAGCTCGATGGCCAAGGCCCACCCGTGGTTCGTCCCAACCGAGCTCGCCAGCATCTATAATTTCCCCAATGCCGACGCCAGCGGCCAGTGCATCGGCCTGTTGGAGTTCGGCGGCGGCGTCGAGCAATCCGACGTGACCGCGTATTTCCAGCAGATCGGCGTGCCGGCGCCCAACGTTCAAATCGTCGCCGTCGACGGCGTCAACACCGACCCCACCGCCGATCCCGATTCGACCGGCGAGGTCATGCTCGACATCGACGTGGCCGGTGCGCTCGCCGGCGGCGCCAAGCTCGCCGTCTATTTCTCGACGTTCGACGAAAAAGGCCTCGTCGACATCCTGAGCGCGGTCATCAACGACAGCACCAACGATCCCGGCGTCCTGTCGGTCAGCTGGGGCTGGGACGAGAACCAGCCGTTCAACGGTTCGAACATCCTGTGGTCGCCGGCGGCGATCGACCACGTCAACCAAAGCCTGTTGGCGGTGGCGCAGCTCGGCGTCACGGTCTGCGTCTCGACCGGCGACGACGGCTCCGAGGCCCAGGTCAAGGACGGCAACGCCCACGTCAACTTCCCTGCGACGAGCCCCTATGTACTGGCGGTCGGCGGCACCACCCTGCACGCGCCCAAGGCCAAGAACGGCCAGGTCGCGGTCACCGAGGTGGTATGGAACGACGGCCCCGGCAGCGGCACCGGCGGCGGGGTCAGCGACATCACCCCGGTGCCGAGCTGGCAGGAAGGCAAGGTGCCGCGCTCGGTCAACCAAGGCAATTTCGCCGGGCGCGCGATCCCCGACGTCGCCGCCAATGCCGACCCCGCCACCGGCTATCTGACGATGTCCGGCGGCCAGCTCGGGATCGTCGGCGGCACCAGCGCGTCGGCGCCGTTGTGGGGCAGCCTGATCACCCGCATCAACGCGCTGCTCGGCGCCCGCGTCGGCAATTTCAACGCGCTGCTCTACGGCACGATCGGGCCCAATGCCGTGTTGCGCGACATCACCAGCGGCAACAATGATACCGATGGCTTGCTCGACGGCCAGTTCGCCGCCGGGCCCGGCTGGGACGCCTGCACGGGCTGGGGCGTCCCCGACGGCGCCGGGCTCGCGGCGGCACTGAAATAGCCCGCAGGTTCGGGCTTATCCGCGCCGCGCATTGTCCGCACCTTGGGACCGGGGGCCGCAAGGCCCTGGTCCCCTCCCCCGTCTCGCCAGATGCGCTACCGCACCGGCCGAATTGGAATTTCCCGGTTTGTCAGCTATAGTTAAGAAATCGGGCGGCGCGCATCGGGGGATAGCACCGTCCCAAGCGGGGCCCGCTATGCAAACATATGGGCAAAGATTCGCGCGAAATTCGGCGGGAACGCCTCGTCCGGCGGTGCGGCGCCTCTTTCCGGCCATGGTGTTCGCTATCGTCTGCGCTGTTTTCGGCGCCCAGGCCGGAGCGCAGGTCGTCGATGAGGCGCGCCAGGCGGGCCGCTCGGCGCCATCGCTGCCGGCCGCCGACGAGGATTATTTCCACGCGATGGACGGCGGCATCCCGCTGACCTCGGACGAGGTCAAGGGTCGCAATATGTGGCTCGTCTGGACCGGCGGCGACGACCGGCTGTGGGACAAGCTCACCAATCTGACCTTCGGGTCGTTCGACCTCTTAAAGATCCTCTCTTCCTATCCCGGCCTCAAATACAGCCGCGACAATCGCTGGGATTATTTCGGGCTGGTCAACGAACCGTGCTTTACCAAGGCCACCGGCCCCGACCCCAAGCATTACGGCCTGTGGCTCGACCAGCGCGACCCGAACTGCCCACCCGACCCGTTCGCCAACGCGACAAAATATCCGGGTGTGGCGGTCGGCGCGCGCGGCAAGAACATCCCCGCCGGCTCCTATTACGGCGAGCCGACCGGCATTCTCGGGTTGCGCCTGTTCCCGAACCCGGCATTCGACGAGGCAGCGGCAAAACGCTGGGACCCGCAGCGCTTTTACAACGACCCGAACTACTATCTGTCGAAGGAGCTGGTGCGGCCCTACCGCGTCGGCATGGCTTGCGGCTTTTGCCATGTCAGCGCCAATCCCGAAAAGCCGCCCGCCGATCCCGAAAAGCCGCAATGGGAAAATCTGAGTTCGACCGCCGGCGCGCAATATTTCTGGGTCGACCGCATCCTCGCATGGAACGCCGACCCGTCGAATTTCCTGTTCCAGGTCTTGCACACGGCACGTCCGGGCTCGCTCGACACCTCGCTGGTCTCGACCGACAACATCAACAATCCGCGTACAATGAACGCGGTTTACAATGTGATGGCGCGGCTCGACAACGCCAAAAGGCTCGGCCGCGAAACCCTGGGCCAGGACAATCTCGCCAACAAGCAGTTCAACGACTTTGTCAAATCGGGGCCGCTGACCGAGCTCTTTCAGCCGCCAAACACGGTGTGGACCCCGCATGTGCTGAAGGACGGGTCCGATTCGGTGGGCGTGCTCGGCGCATTGAACCGGGTCTATCTGAATATCGGCCTGTTCAGCGAGGAATGGCTGCGCCATTTCAATCCGGTATTGGGCGGCAAACCGATCACCCCGATCCAAATCACGACGGCGCGGGCCAATTCATCCTTTTGGCAGGCGACCGAAATGCAGACGCCGGACATGGCGCTGTTCCTGCTGAAGGCGTCCTATCCGCACAAGCTGAAAAACGCCCCCGGCGGCAGCGCCTACCTGAACGACCCGGCGGCCCTGGTGCAGCAAGGCAAGCAGGTCTTTGCCGACAATTGCGCCGCCTGCCATTCGAGCAAAGCGCCGGCACCCCCGGCGGACGCCAATCTCGGCGCCTGCATCGGCCCGCATTATCTCGAATGCTGGAACCGCTATTGGAGTTGGACGCAGACCGACGACTATCGCGCCAAGATGCGCCAGATCGTCGAAGCCGACGATTTTCTCGACGGTAATTTTCTGTCGAACGACGCCCGCGTGCCGGTGACGTTGTTAGAGACCAATGCCTGCAGCCCGCTCGCGACCAATGCCATCGCCGGGAACATTTGGG
>DATMKU010000047.1:0-5068 GCA_035570935.1 Allostellaceae bacterium | reverse complement strand
CGTGCCGACGCTGTGCCGGCTGATCTCGGCCGCGCCCTGCGCCACGACCAGCGGGTAAACCCCGAGGATAAAGGCGAACGACGTCATCATCACCGCGCGAAACCGCATCCGCGCGCCGAGCACCGCCGCTTCCAGGATGTCTTTCCCTTGCTCGCGCTGGTCCTTGGCGAATTCGACGATCAGGATGCCGTTTTTGGCGGCCATCGCGATCAGCACGACCAGCCCGATCTCGGCATAAAGATCGAGTGAGAGATGCCAAGCCCAGATCCCGATAAACGCGCCCAGCACGCCGATCGGCACCGACAGCAACACCGGGACCGGGATCATCCAGCTCTCGTAGAGACCCACCAGGAACAGGAAGGCGAAGAGCACGGAAAGCCCGAGAATCGCCCCGGTCTGCCCCGCCGCCGCCACCTGCTGGTAAGCGGTCCCGGTCCATTCGTAGCTGTAGCCGGCGGGCAGCGTCTTGGCCGAGACTTCCGACATTGCGGCGAGCGCGGTGCCGGAAGATGTTCCCGGCGACGGGCTGCCCTGGATCGGGATCGCGCGATAGTTGTTGTAGCGGGTGATGACCTGGGGCCCGACAATGATGCCGGCATGGGCGATCGAGGCCAGCGGCACCGTGGTGCCATATTTGTTGCGAATATAAATCTGCCACAGCGACGACACGTCTTGGCGGTTCGCCGCCTCGCCCTGGATGTTGACCTGCCACACACGTCCGAACAGGTTGAAATTATTGATGTATATACCGCCTAACGTCGCCTGCAAGGCACCGAACACATCGGTCATGCTAAGGCCCAGCGCCTGCGCCTTCTCGCGGTCGATATTGAGATAGATCGATGGGTTGCTCGCGGTAAAGGTGGAAAAGACGCGGGTCAGCCTAGGGTCGCGATTGGCGGCGGCAAGCAGGCCTTGCATGACGCCGTTCATGTCCGCTGGATCCTGCCCCTCGAGCCCTTCGAGTTGGTATTCGAACCCGCCGGTCGTCGACAGCCCGATGATCGGCGGCAGGTTAAAGGGAATGACGGTCGCCGTGCGGATCTCGCGTCCTTCGCCGAATACTCGCGTGATCAACGCCTGCGCCGAGTTGGCGGCTCCGACGCGGTCGGCGAACGGCTTCAATGTCGGCACCACGAATGCCGTATTCGGCTCGTTGACGCCGTCGATGATCGAAAAGCCGACAATTGCGAAGATGTTCTGGACCTGCGGCATCGATCTCAGCAAGGTTTCGATGCGGCGGACCGCCTCGCCGGTGCGGGACACCGAGGCGCCGTCCGGCAATTGCACCGAAACAAAGAAGGCGCCCTGGTCCTCCTCGGGCAGAAACCCGGTCGGCGTGCGCAACGACAGCGCATAGATCGCGGCCGCACTCGCCAATATCGCGACGATGCCGAGCACCGCGAGCCGCACCAGGCGGCGCACGATCGCGGCATAGCCGTCGCGGACATTGTCGATGCGGCGCAACACCCAGCCCATGACGCCGCGCTTTGGCCCGCCATGGCGTAGAAACACGGTGCACAATGCCGGCGACAGGGTCAGCGCATTCAGCGCGGAAATCGCCATTGCGACGCTGATCGTCACCGCGAATTGTCGAAAAAGCGTCCCCGAGACCCCGGGGATAAAGGCAATCGGCACGAATACCGAAAACAGCACTAAGGTGATCGCCATAATCGGCGCCGTGATCTCGCCCATCGCCTTTTTTGTCGCTTCGGCCGGCGACAATTCGGGCTCCTCTTCCATAACGCGTTCGACATTTTCGACGACGACGATCGCGTCATCGACCAGGATGCCGATCGCCAATACCATCGCCAGCAGCGATATGGTGTTGGCCGAATAGCCCATCAGCAGCAATACCGCAAAAGTGCCGATGACGCTGACCGGCACCGCGACCGCGGGAATGATCGTCGCGCGCAAACTCCCGAGAAACAGGAAGACGACGATCACGACGAGTACAAATGCGATAAGAAGCGTGATCACGACGTCATGGATCGTGTCGAAGACGAACGTCGTCGTGTCGTAATTGACCAGGTATTTGAGACCCGGCGGAAAGCGTTGGCTCAGGCGCGCCAAATTGGCTCTAACCGCAGCCGCGGTTGCCACCGCATTGGCGCCGGGCGAGAGATAGATACCGATTGCCACCGCCGGCCGGCCGTTGAGGCGGCCTTCGATATCCTCGTTCTCGGCGCCGAGCTCGACCCGCGCGACATCGCGCACGCGCAACAGCGATCCGTCGGGGTTGGCGCGCAATACGATATTGCCGAATTGCGCTGGCGTCGTCAGCCGGCCCTGCGTCTGCACGTTCATTTGGAATTGCTGGCTGGGGCCGATCGGGCGTGCGCCGATGCGCCCGACCGGCGCCACGACGTTCTGCGCCTGAACCGCGGCGATGACATCGGCCGGCGTCAATTGCAGATTGTTGAGCCGGTTGATGTCAAACCAGATGCGCATCGAGTAGTTGAGCGCGCCGAAGAGGCGCGCCTGCCCGACCCCGGGCGTGCGCGACAACACATCGAGGACGTTGATGATCGCATAGTTCGTGATAAACAGCGGATCCTGCTTGCCGTTTTCGCTGTAGAGCATGATGAACTGCAGGACCGCCGACGATTTCTTCTGGATCGTCAACCCTTCCAGCTGGACTTCCGGAGGCAACTGGGCGAGCGCGGTCTGCACCCGGTTGTTGACGTTGACAGTGTCGATGTCGGGGTCGGTGCCGAGCTCGAAGCTGACGGTCAGGTTGTAGCTACCGTCATTGCCGCTCGTCGACTTCATGTAGATCATCTTGTCGACGCCGACGACCTGCGCCTCGATCGGCTGCGCCACACTCTGCTCGACGACCGCGGCCGAGGCGCCCGGATAGGTGGCCGAGACCTGGACCTCCGGCGGCACGATGTCGGGGAACTGCGCCACCGGGATGCGGGTCAGCGCCAACAGCCCGGCGATCGTGATGACCAAAGCGACGACGACCGCCAGCCTCGGGCGGTCGACAAAAATCGACGATATCATTGGCTCGCCTTGGCTGCGCCCGACCCCGCCGCGCCGGCGCCATTGCCTGGGGCGCCATTGCCCGGGCCGCCATCGCCTGAGCCGGCACCGCCCGAAGCGCCGGTGCCGGAGGCGCCGTCCGTGCCGGCCTGCTCGAAGGCCGCCGGAATGGGCGGCGGCGGGGTGGCCGGCCCCGGCGACACCACCTCGCCGGGGCGGGCTCGCTGCAGTCCTTCGGAGATCACCAGTTCGCCTTCCTTGAGGCCGCTCGTCACGACCGCGGTGGACGGCGTCGATTGGCCGAGGTGAATGCGCCGGATTTGCGCCTTGTTTTGCGCATCGACGACATAGACGTAGTCGCCCTGCTGGTCGGACAGAATCGCGGCGCGCGGGATGGTGAGAACCGCGACCGGCTGCACGCCTTCGAGCAGCACGGTGACGAACTCGCCGTCAGTGAGCTCGCGCGAGCCGGGGTCGCCCGGCTTCAATCCCGGCAGCACCGGGTTCGGGATCGTTCCGCGCAGCGTAATCGTGTCGGTATTTTGCGCGACGGTCGGCGACACGTAATCGAGATGGCCGGTTGGTCCGTAGATTTTTCCGGTTGGCAGGCGCAGCCTGATCTGGACGGCGCTGAAGCCGCCTTTTGAGGCATAGCGGTCGCGCAGCTCGAGCCCGGTGCGAAGCGCAATCGGAAAGATCACATACATCGGGTCCTGGCTGACGAGCGTCGCCAGGGTTCCGCTCGTCGGCGTGACAACGTTGCCTTCGGTGACCGCGGTGGCGCTAATCCTGCCGTCGATTGGCGCTCGGATTTCGGTATAGCCAAGATTGATCTGGGCCACTTCCAGCTGTGCCTGCGCGGCGGCGATCTGCGCCGCCAACGATCGTTCCGAAGCCAGTGCCGAGTCGACATTCGACTGCTGGCCGGCGACGGTCTTCAACAGATATTGCGCGCGTTCGAGGGTCAGTTCGGCGTTGCGGTGTTGCGCCTGCAATTGCGCGACATTGGCTTGGTTGTAATCGACCTGGGCCTGAAACGGCGGCTGTTCGAGTTGGTAAAGCAAGTCGCCCTTCTTGACCTCCGCGCCCTCGACAAACAGCCGCTTTTCAAGAAACGCGGTGACCCGTGCGACCAACGCCACTCGCCCGACCGCCTGGATGCGCCCGATAAACTCGTTGGTCTGGGTGACCTTTTGGCGCTCGGCGCGCACGACGCCCACCGCCGGCGGTCCGCCCGGCGCCGGTTGCGCCGAGGCGGCGCCCGACAGCAGGAGGACGGCAAGGACCGACCGAAACCAGCCGGCAGATGAATTGCGCGCCATTTGATCCCCCACGGGCCCGCCTGCGCCTCCGGTTGCCGGCGAAAGCCGTATTCGCTCCTCGCGCCTCGGAGCATCGGCAATCCCCGCGCCATGTAAACCGGAGGAACGCGGGCAAACCCGTCCCTGCCGACCGCCTGCGGCAAGCCGAAGAGGCCAAGTTCGGCCGAGCTATAGCTCATCCGTGGCGGTTTTGTCTGCCGGTAACGTCCGGCAAGGGCAGGACCAAGCCGCCGGAAAACGGGCGTGGCATTGGCGATGGTGACAGCCACGCAATTGCCATCATCACATTATGCTCGGCCCGAGCAGCGCTCCGCATTAAACCGCAGGCCCCGCCGTGCAACCGGCGCAACTTGCAGCGGCCCGCCATGAACCGCACTATTTTGGATAAACGCCCTGGCGAAGCCCCCATATCAGGCGGAACAGGTGCGCGCCCGGTTTCAGTAGGCATCCGGGTGCGCTATCAACTCCTGCGGATTGGAGGAAAGAACGGCATGGCGCGGCGATTGAATGCGGCGGTGGCCCAGTTGGGGCCGATCCATTTGGCGGACGGCCGCGCTGCGGTGGTCGGGCGGCTGATGGCGCTGCTGCGCGAGGCGCATGGCCGCGGCGCTCGGTTTGTGGTTTTTCCGGAGCTGGCGCTGACCACCTTTTTTCCGCGCTGGTGGATGACCGACCAGGCCGAGATCGACCGCTTTTTCGAACGCGAAATGCCCAATGCCGAAACCCGGCCATTGTTCGATCTGGCCAAGGAATTGGGGGTGGGG
>DATMKU010000046.1:0-31057 GCA_035570935.1 Allostellaceae bacterium | reverse complement strand
CAGGATTTCCGACCCACGAGATAATCAACCGGAAATGCCATGTAACCAGACGGTAACCAAGTATCAACGAAGGTACGGCGGGTGAAGCGCGGCGCAACCGGCTATTGCTTGGGCACCGAGGCGGGTTAACTGCTCGCCCGCTCTACGAACTTGTTGCCGCGTCCGAGTCGCTGCGGACCAGGGAAAAACAAGGGGGCACTTGATTGCCGTCGCCCGCGCGAAAGCGGGGGTCCAGGGCAACCGCTGGAGCGCTAGCACTGGGTTCCCGCTTGCGTGGGAACGACGGGTAGCGAGGAACAAGTCAGGGAGAGGTCGATGAGCGATCTGTCGGGGCCGCCGTTTCGGGCGGATCATGTCGGGAGTTTGTTGCGGCCGGCGGAGTTGCTGCGGGCGCGGGCCGAGCATCAGGCGGGGCGGATTTCGGCCGAGGAATTGCGCCGGGTCGAAGATGCGGCGATCGGCGACGCTGTGCGGATGCAGCGGGAGATCGGGCTCGAAGCGGTGACCGACGGCGAGTTTCGCCGCGGCTCGTGGCACATGGATTTCCTCTACCAAATCGGCGGGGTCGCGAAAACCGACCAGAGGTTGCGCATCCAGTTTAGGAACGAGTCCGGTCCGGTCGAGGCGGCCCTCGGCGCGTTTCGCATCGCCGCCAAGCTCACCCTTAGCAACACGATCTTCGGCGAGGATTTCGCCTTCCTCAAATCGGTCGCCCCCGAAGGGACGGTGGCGAAATTGACGATCCCGTCGCCGTCGATGCTGCATTACCGCGGCGGCCGGGCGGTGATCGACCAGGCCGCCTATCCCGATATGGACGCGTTCTGGCGCGACCTCGCCGAGGTCTACCGGCAACAGATCGCCGGTCTCGCGGCGCAGGGGTGCACCTATCTGCAGCTCGACGACACCAGCCTTGCCTATCTGAACGACCCGGCGCAGCGCGCCTATGTGAGCGGCATCGGCGGCGATGGCGAGCAACAGCACCTAACCAACATCCGCCTGATCAACGCAGCACTCGCCGACAAACCGGCCGGCATGACCGTATGCACCCATATGTGCCGCGGCAATTTCCGCTCGTCCTGGGTCGCGGAAGGCGGCTATGACCACGTCGCCGAGGCATTGTTCGGTGAACTTGCGGTCGACGGTTTTTTTCTCGAATACGACGACGCGCGCTCGGGCGGGTTCGAGCCGTTGCGCTTTGTGCCGCGCGGGCCAAAGCGGGTCGTGCTGGGCCTCGTCACCAGCAAGCGCGCCGCGCTTGAAGCGAAAGACGAGCTGAAGCGGCGGATCGACGAGGCGGCGAAATACGTGCCGTTGGAGCAGCTGTGCCTGTCCCCGCAATGCGGCTTTTCGTCGACCGTCGACGGCAACGCGCTGTCGATCGATGAGCAAAACGCCAAGCTCCGCCTCGTCGTCGAAACCGCCCGCGAAGTCTGGGGCTGAGCGCACGCGACGTTGGCGGGCGACGGCGAGGGGCAGATGATGGCGGTGTCGAGCGTCCTCGTCCCCGAACACGGCACGGCGCGGTTTGCCCCCGGCGGCTATCGCCTGATGTGCATGTTGCAATGGTTCTTCTCGCCGGCCAAATCGGGGTGCAAAGGCAGCGCCCCGATAACTTTTTATGTCTGGTTGGCGTCATCCGTTGCCGTCGATTCTCCGATTGACTCGGACCTTGCGGAATTCGAGGATAAGAGGGATTTATGATGTCGCCTCAGCCTTCAGCGGGACGGTTTTTGCTGGCGGCACTCGTGCTCGTCGGCGAGGGATGCTTGGGAGGTTGCCTCGTATACGCGGCCGGGATTCCGGGTCGAATGTCAAAGCCTGCCGAATTTGCCGCAACCGACCTCGCCATCTCGGCCGCGCCGATTGCCGACACTGGATATCTGATGAAAGCAGCCGACGACGCGGATAAAAACGGCGCTGGCCAGCCGACCGGCGAAGCTGTGCCGGCCTCCTCCCCCAGCTCGGGGCCGATAAAATCAGCCACTACCGGCAGCCGCACCGTCAGCGGCGGACGTTTTCCGTCGCAGCCGCTGAATTTTCCACCGGAGATCAATCAGGGACCGGGTTGGACGGTTCCGCAAGGCCCGTACCGTCCGCTGCCCGCTCGGCCGCCGGTCTCTACCACCAAAAGCGCGCCTGAATAACCTATCTATCGGTTGGCCAGAAGCAATTTTGGGTTGAACGATCGTTTTCGTTTGTCATTCCGGCGCCGCCGCCGAATTGCGCGCCGACAAGGTCAGGCTCGTCATTCCCGCGAAAGCGGGAACCCAGGGCCGATGCCGGGCAGTTACCCATGGGGTCCCGCTTTCGCGGGGAGTGACGGAATAAAATGGTCTGGCCACTCGCGTCAGGCCCGGCGCATTCAACTAGGCGATCTTCGCGCAAGGCGTCGACGACCAACGAGGCCAACCCCTCGGAGGGCTCGTCGAGCAGCAGCAATTTGGGATCGCCGGTCAGCGTGCGGGCGATCGTCAGCATCTGCTGCTCGCCGTCCGACAGGAACCCGCTGGGCCGGTCGCGGCGCTCGCGCAACACCGGAAACGCACGATCTGCTTGTGATCGCCAGCGACACCGCGCCAAGGACCAGCGCCGAGAGATAAAAGCGGGCGCCGATCGCCGGGCCGGCAAGCCGGGGAACCGCCGACATCCAGCGGCGCCTTATGAGTCGAGCCGCAGGCACCGCAGGCAGCTTTCAAGCGACGCCGCGATGTGCGCCCCAGCGCTGACGCCAGTTCGGGACTTCGCCCACCGCTTCGGCGGCGGTCAATGCCCGCATCACCGCCCGCGCGAGACAATCGGCCGCGGCGCTGCCGAGCCGCAGCAGCGCCTCGGCTTCCGCTGGAGGGCCGGCGCCGGTCGCCATCGCGAAGACACTGTCGCCGTCAAACGGGGTGTGGATCGGGCGGATGGCGCGGGCGAGCCCGTCCTGCGCCATGACCGCGAGCCGCCGGCAGCCGGGCTTGCCGAGTGCCGCGTCGGTGGCGACGATCGCGATCGTCGTGTTGGCGCCGGGCGCGGCAATGGCGCATTGCGAAAAATCCTCGTGATCAAGGGGTCGGTCCGGAACGGCCGGTTGCGGGTCGATCTCGCCGGGCAATGCCAGTTCGGCGGCCCAGAACCGCCCGCAATCGGGCCGCGCCGCGGAGCCCCAGCTATTGACCGCGACGACGGCGCCGACGACTGCACCACTCTCCAGCACCACCGAGGCGCTGCCGATCCCGCCCTTGAGGCCCCCGGACCTCGCGCCGAGCCCGGCCCCGGCGTTCCCGAGCGCGAAGTCGTGGGCGGCGGCGGCTGCCGCGCGGCGGCCGAGATCGCGGTAAGGCGGCTCCGCGCTCCACGCCGCCCGGCCAGGAAACGAAAGATCGAACAGGATCGCGGCGGGGACGATCGGCACCCGGATCTGCGGCGTGCGCAAGGTCGAGCCGACCAGGAAACCGCGTCCGGCGGCGGCGAGCCATTCCATGACCCCGCCGGCGGCGTCGAGCCCAAAAGCCGATCCCCCCGACAGCACGATCGCGTCAATCCGGTCGACAAGCGCGTCGCCGGCAAGCAACTCGGTCTCGCGCGTGCCAGGTGCGCCGCCGCGCACATCGACCGAGGCCACTGCCGGCCATTCGGCCAAAACCACCGTCGTGCCAGTGACGCCGGCGCGGTCCTCGGCCTGGCCAAGCAGAATCCCGGGCACATCGGTGATCAGGTTGCGCGCGCCAGCGGTCGCCACCCTGGTTGTCCTCCTCTTGCGGTTTCCGCGTATATCATTGCCGCTCCCGCCTTGCCAGCGACCGGGAGAACGCCGCCGTGACCACGACACTGATCAAAAACGCCGACTGGGTTGTCGCCTGGGACGAGACCGCCGGGCGGCACGTCTATCGCCGCGGCATCGACATCGCCTTTGCCGACGACCGCATCGTCTTTGTCGGGCGCGATTATCCCGCCCCGGCGGACCATGTCGTCGACGGCGCCGACCGGCTAGTATTGCCCGGTCTGATCGACATCCACTCGCATCCCGAGCACGAGCCGCTCTATCGCGGCGTGCGCGAGGAGCACGGCCTGCGCCACATGCACATGACCGGGCTGTACGAGCGCTCGCAGGCATTCTCGGCACCCGATGACGAGGCGCGCGCCGCCAGCGCCGAATTCGCCTATTGCGAATTGCGGTCGAGCGGCGTCACCACACTGGTCGACATCTCGCCGCCGTGGGACGGTTGGATCGAGCTGTTCGCAGCGAGCGGCATGCGCGGCTTTCTCGCCCCCGGCTATGCCTCGGCGCGCTGGTATCTCGACAATGATCGGGAATTGAAATTCGCCTGGGACGAGGCCCGCGGGCGTGACGGGTTTGCCGCCGCGCTGTCGCTGATCGACCGCGCCGCAAAGCACGCTTGCGGGCGGCTTTCCGGCGTCGTCTCGCCGATGCAGATCGATACCTGCACCCCCGAGCTGCTCCGCAACAGCCATGACGCGGCGCGCGACCGCGGCCTGGCTTTCACCGTGCACGTCGCGCAGAGCGTTATCGAGCTGCAGGAGATATTGCGACGGCACGGCAAGACCCCGGTGCAATGGGCGCACGAGATCGGGATCCTCGGTCCCGAAACGATCCTCGGCCACGCGCTGTTTCTCGACACCCATTCCTGGATCCGCTGGTGGACGCGGACCGATCTCGGCTTGATCGCCAACAGTGGTGCCGCGGTCGCGCACTGCCCGACGCCATTTGCCCGCTATGGCCAGATCATGGAGAATTTTGGCGACTATCTGCGCGCCGGCGTGACCATGGGGCTCGGCACCGACACGGCGCCGCACAATCTCGTCGAGGAGATGCGCAAGGCGGCGATCCTGGCCCGCATTGCCGCGCGCGACATCGAGATCGTGACGACGGCCGATTTGCTGCACGCAGCGACGGTCGGGGGGGCCACGGCACTGTTGCGCGACGATCTCGGACGGGTGGCGCCGGGCAAAAAGGCCGATCTCGTGCTCGTCGACTTGACCCAACCGCAGATGGTGCCGGCGCGCGACCCGCTGCGCTCGTTCATCTATCACGCCGCCGACCGCGCGGTGCGCGATGTGTTCGTCGACGGCCGTCAAGTCGTGGCCGGCGGCAAAGTCATGACGCTCGACCAGGCCGCGGCCGGCCGGCGGCTCGTCGAAGCGCAATCCCGCATGCTGGAGGCGGCGCCCCGGCGCGATTATCGCGGGCGGGCGGCGGAAGAGATCGCACCGCTGAGCCTTCCTCACGGGGATTGAGCGATCATTGCGCAATTAGAGCAGTTTCCGATCCGATCAAACCAACATTTCCCGTGTCGCTGAGCGATCGTCCATTCGCGATTGCTTCGTCGCGGAGCCTGTCCTGGGGGCGGCGCAGCCGGACCCGTCGGCTCCCCGCAATGACAGCTGGCAATTGGTCGAAATCTGTAACTGAATTGCGAACACTTCACTGTGTCGGTATGACGGCGATCTTCTGCTCTTCGGTAATCTTACCTGGGTCGGAGACTCAGGCTGGGCGCCGCGCGGGGTCGTTCGCCCGGTTTAATGCCGCGCATCCGATTGAGGAAAGCTACTTGGTATTGGCGAATGCACTGTTCGATCAGTTGTAATTCAGGTATTATTCGGCGGCGAGCGAGAAGGACATTAACCAAATGACGAAGACTGCCTTGATACGATTGCAGGACGAGATCGACGCGGTCAGGAGGGAAGCCTTTACCGAAGGCTATGCCGCGGCGATGCAGTCGGTCCGCGAGTTTGCCTCGCGACCGCCGCCTGCCGCCAGTGCCGGGAGCGGATCTCCGGAAATCGAAGCCGATCCGGCGATGGACCATCGACCGCCCAAAGACCGCCGGCCGCGACGGGGCACCAACGCCCGATTGATCGAGTCGGTGCTGCAGTCGATCGCCCCGCGCGCCGCGCGCCCGACCGAAATCCGCAATGCCCTGCGGCGGGAGCGCGGGGTGGCGCTGGCCTTCACCTCGATCCGGCATGCGCTCGGGCAATTGGAAGCCCGCCACCTAGCCGAACAAATCGCCCACAGCAAGACGTGGCGCTACCTCGGCGACAACGGCGGCGTCGACGGCAACCTCGGCTGAGCAACCGCGCGCCTTTGTTGGCGACGGTAGTCCCGCCTCTACTAAACCGCGCGAGGCGCCTCAGCGCCGCAAAACTCCCGATCGGGCAAGAGCGCGCGTCACGCCCTGGTGCGGCGCGTCCGACCGCGAGCGCGACCGCGCTTGCGCCCGAGGCCGAGTTCCTTGGCCATTGTCGAGCGCTGTTCGGAGTAGGCCGGTGCGGTCAATGGATGATCGCTCGGTAACTTCCACCGTCGCAAATATTCGGCGACACGCAGACCATGCCTGGTCCCAAGATGTCGCCGTAGAGTCTTGCCCCGGAAGCCGCATTCGAGACAGATGACATGATCATGTTGCACCGAGCGCTTTATCGGTACTGCCGGCATACGTGGCGGCGGCGGTTGAATCGGTGTTCCGAGGTGACGGATCGCCTGATCGACCGAGACGATCAACGCCGATAGCTGGTCCGCCGATAGAGTGTGATTTCCGACATAGCTGGCGATGATCTTTGTCACCGGACCCAGCCCGCCGCTTCTTGACGTGTCTTGGTCGTTCACAAGCGATACTCCTCCCAAACTCAGGAAAACGCCTGGCCTTCATACGGCAAACTGGGAGAAGAGCAAATGTTTTCTATTACATGGCCCGTCCGTTGCTTCTTTTTTGTCCCCATCCCATCGCTTCTCCGACTTCCGCACTACCCCAGCTTCAGGGTCTGGCGAGCATCCCGGCGAATCGGATCGCGTCGGAACCGGTTTTGGGCGATCGTCGACCACAAGCTCGGCCACCCCGGGGCCGAACTCGACCTGCAACGCGCCGCCGACATCGCCGGGGCCACACCGAGCTGCCTTTTGTGCTAATAGCCCGATTGGCAGGGCTGCGACCGGTAGCGCATCGCCGAGATCCTCGCCCGGCGCCACGGTTTTACGATGCGCCATCTCGCGGTTCGCGCCGCTCGCAAAGACCTGCCGCGGGGATCGGCCGGCGCCGAATTTTGACCGCCGCTTGTTGCGGCTGCGACCGTACATGATCTCGAGGGAGGAAACGAATGACACGGATTCTACCGAAATTGGCCGTGGGTGCCGTCGGGTTCGCGGTCATCGCCGGGGCGGCGATCGGGGCGCGGTCACAGGGCCTGATCAATACGCAGCGGTTGTCGGCGCCGCTGGCGAATGAGTTGGTCGGGGTCGCCGTGGCGAATTGCGCGCAAAAGGGCTACGCGGTGACGGCCGTCGTCGTTGACCTCGACGGGGTGCGGCAAGCAATGCTGCGCGGCGACGGCGCGCCGATCCACACCGTCGACTTTGCCTACAACAAGGCCTATTCGGCGGCGTCGCTGACCTTGGCGCGCAAGGAGGACAGCACCATGACGGTCGCCACGCGAATGCTCAAGAGCCCGCCGAGCCCGCTGCCCTCGACGCCGCCGCCGCACGTCACCTACGCGGCAGGCGGAGTGACGGTCATGGCCGGAGGAACCGCGATCGGCGCGATTGGAGTCAGCGGCGCGCCGGGCGGCAACTTCGACGACGCATGCGCTCGCGCCGCGCTCGCCAAGATCCAGGATCGGCTGAAGTAGCGACCATTCCGCAAAGGCGGCTTGCACCCTCGAATGGGCTCGCCGCGGGCGCAGCGCCATCGCTACCCATCACAACCGGTCGAGGGTCAGTCGGTCGACGCCGGCGGGGAAAAATTTTTCGAGAGCATCGGTGAAGACCTTGTTGTCAGGGGTCGCGTGGGCGAAGAGGGTCATCGACGAGCGGAATTTCAGATCGTCGGGACGGCCGAGAATTTCGCCGATCGTGCGGCCCTCGATTTCGGTCACCAGACGCGCGCATTGGCGCAGCCGCGGCCCGAGAACCGGATGCTCCAGGTACGCCGCGGCTTCGGCGCGGGAGGCGATCGCGTATTTTTTCGCCGTCGGGCTCAGCCCCAGACCGGCAATCTGCGGAAAGACGAACCACATCCAGTGGCCGCGTTTGCGGCCCGCACGCAGCTCTGCCCAGACTTGATCGAAGACCGGCTCCTGGGCGTCGACAAAACGCTGGAGGTAGTAGGGATCGGACATTGGATCCACCCGGCGCCGCGCTGACCGCGGCTTTGTCATCCTCGCCGTTATCGCAGGATAGTGTCGCGGAAAAATCGGCGCCAGCCGACCGCTTCCCGCCAAGCGGCGGAAAAATCGGGGCGCGGCGCCGTCTTGGAATAGCCGTTATGCGGCGCGGCGCAGAGGCTTGTCGCCGGGACCGCCCGGTCGTAACAATCGAAGAGCGGCGCGACAGAAGCCGCCTTGGAGGGAACGATCGCCGTGCAAGACGGAATCCGCGGATCGCGCCCGGGTGCGGTGCGCCCGGCAAACTGTTCGCGTGCGCTGGCAATCAGTCGGCGATGACCGCCGCAACATTCGGCGGCAGCACTACGGGTAGCGCGGGGTCGGTCGAGACGCGCCGCTCGTGGCTTGTCGCCGGGAGCGCGCTCGGCATCCTGTCGGTGTCGTTTGGCGCGCCGACAATCACCATCGTGGCGCTAAAGCCGATCGCCGCCAGCTTTGGCGACGCCCGTTCTGTGCCAGCGCTGTGTGCGGCGCTCGCCTGGCTCGGCTCGTCGGTCGGCGGCATCGCGATGGGTCAGATTGCCGAGCGGGTCGGGGTGCGATGGACCGTGATGTTCGGCGCGGTGATGATCGCGATTGGCCTTGGGCTGTCGAGCCTCGGCAACCGGCTCGACCTTTATATCGGCCACGGCTTGTTCATGGGTCTGCTCGGCAATGCCGGGCTCAACGCGCCGCTCTATGTCTATGTCGCGCGCTGGTTCGATCGCCGCCGCGGCACGGCGCTGGCTTTGATCGCCAGCGGGCAAGCTGTCGCCGGCACGATCTGGGCGCCGCTCTTTGGCCACGCGCTCGGATGGATCGGCTGGCAGCGGACGATGCAGCTCTATGCGCTGTTCGTGGTCGCGGTGATCCCGCCGGTCGCCTTCCTGGTTTTCCGAAGCTTGCCGAAACCGGAGGGATACGCCGGCGGCGGCCTGGCCGAGCCGGCGGCGGGGGCGCCGGTGCTCGGACTGAAACCGCGCACCGCGCTCGGCCTCCTGTCGCTGGCGAGTTTTTTGTGTTGCGTGCCAATGGCGATGCCGCAAGGTCATCTGGTCGCGTTCTGCAGCGATGTCGGCATTCCGTTGACCCAGGGCAGCATGATGCTGTCATTGCTGCTGGCCTGCGCCTTTGTCGGCCGTCAGTTCTGGGGCTTTGTCGCCGACCGCTACGGCGGGCTGCGCGCCGTGCTGGCGGGCTCGGCCTGCCAGGCGGCGGCGATGACCGGGTTCCTTTTGACCCAGAGCGAGGCCGGACTGTTGGTCGTCTCGGTTGCGTTCGGCCTCGGGTTCAGCGGCATCATACCGGCCTATGTGCTGGCGATCCGCGAATTGTTCCCGGCAAGCGAGGCGTCGTGGCGGGTCCCGACCCTGCTGTTGTGCAGCGGCTCGGGCATGGCCGCCGGCGGCTGGATGGCGGGCGCCATCTATGATGCCGTCGGATTTTACGCCGCCGCGTTTGCCGCCGGCATCCTCTTCAACCTCGCCAACCTCGTCGTCGTCGGCGCGCTGGTTCTGCGCCAAAACCGCTATCCCTCACCGCTCCTCGCGCGGGCATAGCGATCCGGCGCGATCGCTCTTGATCGCGGCCTTTGGGGGGCGGGGCGACGCATGTTCTTGCCAATCTTGGATTGATCCTGCCGCACGCAGTTTGCGGTATCTACAGCAAATCTAGCGCGAAACTCGCCTTACAGTTCTGAAGATGGCACGGTCGGGTGGGCCCAGCTCTAAATCTTTGAGGATATATCAACCGGAGCGCCGTGGGCCGGTCCTGCCCACAGCAAAACGGCAAGTAAAACCCATCCCCGGCTGATCGCACCGATGCGGGTTGTCGATGCGTCCAGCTGTAGGTCGACACAATCGAGTCGCTTGCTCACCCGCGCGAAATTCGCCCGCAGTAAATCGAGAATTTCCCTCGATTCAGCCCGGGGCTTCGGCCAGTTCCAACCGATGCTCGATTCGTCCAACGCGGCGATCGAGATTGTCAAGCCGCACCGACAACCCGGCATAGTCGCCGTGTAGGCCGGCGACCTCGCGTTCGAGCCTGCCGAGTCGGACGATAATTTCGTCGAGCTTCTCGCGCTGCGCCGCCTGCTCGGTACGGATCGCCCGCAACATATTCAGTACGAGATCCCCTCGTTCGTCGCTCACAATTTCCCTCGCTGAAGCCCAATCGTGCCGGAGGACATACTAGGCAGCGGTAGCGGCAACTTTTTTGCCGACGGCGCGATCGTAGTCTTCCCACATCAGCCGGCATATCGTCCCGGGAGTGAAGCGGTAATGGCCGCGCTCGCCGATGATCTCGCCGACCGGGGTGACCTCGGCGGCCGAGCCGGTCAGGAACATCTCGTCGGCCGTCGCCAATTCCTCGGGCATGATCGCGCGCTCAACGACCTTGATGCCGCGCTTCTTGGCCAATCCAATCACGGTCTGGCGGGTAAGCCCGTTTAAAAAGCAATCGGGCGTCGGCGTGTGCAATTCGCCGTTGATGACGAGAAAGAGGTTGGCGCCGGTGCCCTCGGCGAGCCGGCCGCGCCAGTCGAGCATCAGCGCGTCGTCGCAGCCGGCCGCCTCGGCGTCGTGCTTCGACATCGTGCAGATCATGTAGAGCCCGGACGCCTTGGCCTGGGTGGGTGCTGTATGCGGCGCCGGGCGCGCCCATGGCGCCCATTTCATGCGAATGCCCTTGGCCCGCGCCTCGGGCGAGAAATAGGCCGGCCAATCCCAGGCGGCCATAGCGAGATGGATCTTTGTCGCCTGCGCCGAAACCCCCATCTGCTCGGCGCCGCGCCAGGCGATCGGCCGCACATACCCCTCGACGATATTGTTCGAATTGATGACCTGTTGCGTCGCCGCCGCGAGGTCGTCCATGCTGGCCGGAACCTCGAAGCCAAGGATCCTGGCCGAGTTGATCAGGCGCTCGTTGTGGTCGTCGAGGCGAAAGACGGCGCCGTTGTAGACCCGCTCGCCCTCGAAGACGCAGCTTGCATAATGCAGCCCGTGGCTCAGCACATGCAATTTTGCATCCCGCCAAGGGACGAGACGGCCATCATACCAGATGAAGCCGTCGCGGTCGTCGAAGGGGATCATGGACATCAACGTTTCCTCGCACCGATATCGCGCCCGGCCCAGTCGAAGACAAAGCCGGCGCAAAGGCCTAGAACCTTATATTCCAGAGGACGCCTAAACCGTAAGCAAGGTTGCGAGATAAGTCAATATGTCTGACATAAAATTACGGCCGGAACCGTTTTTTGCGCGCGAAGACGCGGTCAGGGACGGGATCGAACTGCTGTTCTTCGCGTATCGCGACTTCACCGCCGAACCGGACGCGATCCTGGCGCGCTACGGCTTTGGCCGGGCGCATCATCGCGTGATCCATTTTGTCGGCCGTCATCCGCAAATGACGGTCAGCGAACTGCTTGGGATTTTGCGCATCACCAAGCAGAGCCTGAGCCGGGTGTTGAGTGAATTGGTGCAGCAGGGCTTTGTCGCCCAACGCCCCGGCGCGCATGACCGCCGCCAGCGTCTGCTCGAATTGACGGCCGAGGGACGCGCGCTCGAACGCGAAGTTTCGGCGCCGCAGCGCGCCCGCGTCGCGGAGGCTTATATGCAGGCCGGGGGCGCGGCCGTCGACGGCTTTCGCAAGGTGTTGTTGGCGATCATCGCCGACAGCGCCGATCGCCGCCGCTTCGACGATGCGGCGAGAGGGAAGCTGTAGGCACCGGGACGGCGTATAAACCCCGCGACATGAGCGATCTCGAACCCCACCTCCTCGTCGTCGATGATGATGCGCGGCTGCGCGAGTTGCTGCGCCGTTACCTCTCGGAGAGCGGGTTTCGAATCACAACCGCGGCCAACGCGGCCGAGGCGCGGGCCAAGCTGGCGAGCTTGGCCTTTGACCTCGCCGTCCTCGATGTGATGATGCCGGGTGAGAACGGGCTCGACTTGACGCGCGATCTGCGCCGCGAAGGCCGGCTGCCGGTATTGCTGTTGACCGCGATGGCCGAACCCGAAGACCGCGTCAACGGGCTGGAGCAGGGAGCCGACGATTATCTTTCAAAGCCGTTCGAGCCGCGCGAGTTGCTGCTGCGCATCCGCAATCTGTTGCAACGGCGGCCGGCCACCGACGCAGCGGCTCGGCAGGTCCGGTTTGGCGGCTGCCGGTTCGATCTCACCCGCGGCGAGCTGTTCCGCGGCGGCGAACCAATTCACCTGACGGCGGCCGAAGCCGGGCTGCTGGCGAGCTTGGCGCAGCGCCCCGGCGAGCCGGTTTCGCGCGAGGAGCTGTCGCTCTCAGCCCAGTTCAGCGGCAATGTGCGCAATGTCGACGTCCAGATGACCCGCCTGCGCCGCAAAATCGAACGCGACCCGCGCTTTCCGCGCTATCTGCAGACCGTGCGCGGCACCGGCTATGTCCTCAAGCCGGATTGACGCGCCGCTGGTAGCGGCGGCACCCGAGCCGCTGGCGGTGGCTGGGCCCGAGCCGCCGGAGGAGGCCGACGCCGAAGTTTGGCGCGCGCGCGACATCCAGCCCCGCGGCTGGATCAAGCGGGTGCTACCGCGCACGATGTTCGGCCGCTCGCTGCTGATCGTCATGATGCCGATGATCCTGCTGCAAGCGATCGCCACCTGGATCTTTTACGATCGGCATTGGGCCGCGATCTCGTGGCGCCTGTCGACCGGCGTCGCCGGCGACATCGCGTTGATGATCGAAGCCCTCGAACATGCCGGTTCGGATGCCGCCGCGGCCCGACTGCTGACCCATGGCGGCGCGGTGACTGATCTCCATTTCACCTTCGCCCACGGCAGGCATCTGCCGCCGCCGGTGCCGTCGGGCGGGACACTGCTCGAAAACCAGCTGACCCAGGCAATGCAGAGCAAGGTGTCGATGCCGTGGCGCATCGAGGGGCTGGACGATGCCGACGGCCCGCGCATCAGGGTGCAACTGGCCCGCGGCGTGCTGACCGCAGCGATACCGTGGAACCGGCTTTACAGCTATACGAATTACATCTTTATCATGTGGATGGTGGGGTCATCGCTGGTGTTGCTGGCGGTGGCGACGTTGTTTCTGCGCAATCAGGTCAAATCACTGCGGCGTCTGGCGGCGGCGGCCGACAGCTTCGGAAAGGGCCATCGGGTGCCGTTTTTCAAGGTTGAAGGCGCCATCGAAATCCGCCGAGCGGCGGTTGCCTTTATGACGATGCGCGACCGGATACAGCGCCAAATCCGCCAGCGCACGCAGATGCTGGCCGGCGTATCGCACGATCTGCGCACGCCATTGACGCGGATGAAGCTCGCCCTGGAGATCCTTGGCGACGATCCGGCGGTCGAGGAGCTGAAATCCGACGTAGCCGAGATGGAGCACATGGTGCTCGGCTATCTCGATTTCGCCCGCGGCGAGGGGACCGAGATGCCGGTCGAGACCGATTTGTCGCTCCTGCTGGAGGAAGTAGCGGCCGCGGTGCGGCGCGAAGGGACGGAACTGTCGCTCGCTGCGCCGAGCGAGTATCTGCTTGCGGTGCGGCCGAACGCGCTGCGGCGGTGCCTCGTCAATTTGATCGGCAACGCCCGCCGCCACGGCAGCCATGTCTGGCTGACCGCCGCGCCGGGCGAAGACGGCATCGACATTCTCGTTGACGATGACGGGCCGGGAATAGCGCCCGCCGACCGAGACCGCGTGTTTCGCGCCTTTGTCCGACTCGACGCCTCGCGCAATCCGTCGACCGGGGGGGTCGGACTGGGTCTGACCATCGCCCGCGACGTGGCGCGCGGCCATGGCGGCGATGTCGGCCTCGAGACGGCACCCCAGGGAGGCCTGCGCGCCCGCCTCTACCTGCCGCGGTAAGAAAGGTCGCGATGCACCCAAGCAAAAGGCCGCCCCGACGCCGGTGCGGCCTTCGAGGGGATTGCCGGTGGTGGATCAGCGAGTGGCGTGCTGTTTTGCCATGTCGCGCAGCTCGTCGAGGCTTTCGCTCGCGCGCTTGCGCAGGACGTCGGCCGCCTCGGTGCCGGCCTTGGCTGCGAGCTCGGTGATCTCGCGGCCGTGATTGACGCTCTTTTCGAGCATTTGCTTGGCGTATTCGGTGTTCTTGGCGATACGCTCCTCGGTCGATGTCGGCTGAGTGAGCTCGCGGAAAAGTACCGAAACGTCTTCGAGCGCCTGGCGCGCAATTTCGATCTGGCGCCGAGCGACCGCCTGCACGCCTTCGACCGCGAGTTGATTGGCCTGGCTGAACGCCTCGATATTGCGGCGCTGACAGGCCATCAACGCCTCGACGTCGAACGGGCGAAAGCGAAAGTCGGTCATCATCTTGGTCACATCGAAATCAAAAAAGCTGGGGCGGGCTTCTGCCATGGTCAGGTTCCGTTCTGGGGGCAATTAATTGTGCGCTGCACAACGCCCAAAATATCGGCTGTTGCCCGGCGGGCGTCAAGGAAAGTTTTTTGCAGTGCAGCAAATTTAGGCGGGAAGGGCTTCACCGCCCGGCGGGGATACGCGCACCGGCGTCAGCCAGCGCTCGATCCGGCGCAACCGCGCATCGAGCGCCGCCATCGTCTGCCCGAGGTCGGGCGAGTCGTCGCGGCGCCATACCCGAAGCGTCGCGAAATAGGCGGCGGCGGTTAACTTTACCGCAATCGCACCTCGGATCCCGCCGGTCGCGATGTCGGCCGCTTCGTGCATCCATCGCATCGAGCGCAGCAACGCCGCACCGGCCACAAGCAGCGAGGGGGGATCGCCCGGCAGCTCGCGGCGGAGCACTTCGATCGCGGTTTTATGGGGGCGAAGTGCGTCCAATCGCCGCATTATCAAGTCAAACAGCCGGTCGCGCGGATGTTCGCCTTCCTCGGGCGCCGGCGGCTCGGCGAGAACCGCCTCGTCGATCCGCCGAAAAAAGCCGCACAGGATCGCCTGTTTCGACGGGAAATTGCGATAGACGCGCAGGATCGGCAGTTCCGCGGCATCGGCGACCGCAGCGAGCGACAGCCGCCGCCACCCGTCGCTCGAGATTTTGGCGAATGCGGCGTCGATGATCCGGTCGGCCTCGCTCGCGGCTGCCGCCGCGTCATCGCGACCGGACCCGGCTCCGCCGCCGCGGCGGGTGCTCCGCGCCATCGCTCAGCTCGCCAGTTCGCGCGAGCGCGCCGCCGCGGCTTCGACCGCCCGCCTAATCAGCGGCGCCAGTCCGTCCTTCGCCATCAGCACGTCGAGCGCGGCGCGCGTGGTGCCACCCGGGCTCGTCACATTCTCGCGCAGCTGCGCCGGACCCTCGTCTGAGAGCCGAGCCAATTCCCCCGAACCCGCGACGGTGCCGCGCGCGAGGCGCAAAGCGAGATCGGGCGGCAGACCCGCGGCTTCGGCCGCTTCGGCAAGCGCCTCGATCAGCAAGAAAACATAGGCGGGGCCGCTCCCAGAAACCGCGGTGACCGCGTCGAGCAATACCTCGTCCTCGACCCAGGCGGTCTCGCCGACGGCGGCGAGCAGCCCGTCGCAGAGGCGGCGCTGTGCCGCCGTCACCCGCTCGTTGGCGCAGGCAACCGTAATCCCGCGTCCGATCGCCGCCGGCGTATTGGGCATCGTGCGGATCACCGAGGCGGAGCCGAGGTGGCGGGTCATGCCGGCGATGGTCTTGCCGGCGACGATCGAGACGAACAGGGTTTGCGGCCGGGCCCAGCGGCGATAAAAAGGCAGCACCGCGTCGACGACTTGCGGTTTGACCGCGAATATCACTGCATCCGGCGCCGGTTCGCCGGGCAATTCTTCGGGCGAGCGGTGCCACGAAACATTGGCACCGCCGTCAAGTCCTGGCGACGGCTCTTCCGGCTCGACGACCCGAAAGCATGCCGCCGCACCCGCCGCGATCCAACCGCGCAACAGGGCCGACCCCATCTTGCCGCAGCCGACGAGGACCAACGCGCGCGCCGCCGCGTCGCGATCGTCCCTGGCCATCGCCCGCCGCTCCGCCTCAGGCTTCTCCGACCGGGTCGATCATCGCGGCGGCCATCGCCTCGCCCGGGCGCTTGCCGCCCCACAAGACGAGCTGAAACGCCGGATAAAAGCGCTCGCATTCCGACAGCGCGATGTCGACCAGATCCTCGATCTGCTCGGCGCTGCCGGCCCCGACCCCGCGCAGCAGCAGGGCATGGCGAAAGGACGGCGAATTGTCTTCGGTCGAAAGGTCGAAATGACCGAGCCACAGCTTTTCGTTGGCGAGCGCCAAGAGTTCGTAGACCGCGGTGCGGCGACCCTTGGGCACCTTCATGTCAAAGCCGCAGGAGAAATGCATCGCGCAGATTTCTTCCTGCCATACGAAATACAGCCGGTAATCGCACCAACGGCCGGATATCTCGACCACCAGCTCCTCCTCGCTGGCGCGGTCGTGCGCCCACTCGTTGGCGCTGACGATCTCTTCGACGAGGTCGATCGGATTGCCGAAAAACGGTGTCGGTTCGGAGGTTGCAACGGAGGTCATCGGGCGCTCCTTCGCACGGCGAGACAAAATGGGTTCAATATGGAAATCACGACTGATCGGATACCGACGGCCTCGGCGTCTCGGGCTTGCGCATTGCCGCGAGGAGACCCTCGAGCTCGACTACCCGCCGTGCCAGATCCTCCTGCTCGGCGCGGGCTTTGGCGGCCATCGCCTTGACCGCCTCGAATTCGTCGCGGGTCACCAGGTCCATCCCGGACAGCACGCGTTCGAGCTGTTCGCGCAACCGCGACTCGACCTCGCCCTTGACCCCGGACAGTGTCCCCATCGCCCCGGCGGCGACCCGGGCGAGATCGTCGAAAAACCGGTTTTGGCTCTGCATCGCTCATAGTCTCCGCGCAAGGCCGCGGCGGCGCCCGCCTCTTGGCACGCTTACATATGGGCCTGCGCTAGCACAGAGGGCATATCCAAGGAAAGGATTCCCTGCGGGAGGGATGCGGGGTGATGCGACCGTTCGAACAATTCCCGGCCGATCGGCTGGCGGCGATCCGCTTTGTGCTGACCGATGTCGACGACACCCTGACCGAGGGCGCGCGGCTGCCCGCCGTCGCCTATGACGCTATCGAGCGGCTGACCCGCGCCGGATATCGTGTTATCCCGATAACCGCGGCGCCCGCCGGGTGGTGCGACCTGATGTCCCGGATGTGGCCGGTGGCGGCGGTGATCGGCGAAAATGGCGGGCTGTGCTTCGGCCATGACCCGAAAACCGGGATCACCGATCGCCGTTATTGGGCATCTGAGGGCGAGCGCCGGCGCGACGGCGAGCGGTTGGCTGAACTCGGCGAGCAGATGCGGGCGCTGGTCCCCGGGAGCGAGCTGTCGGCCGATCAAGGCTGGCGCGAGACGACGCTTGCCTTCCGCAACCCGGGCCCGCCGATTGCCGGCCGAATCGCCGCGCATCTGGCCGCGGCCGGCGCGCGCACCGTCGTCAATTCGCTGTGGGTGCTCGGCTGGTTTGCCGCCTTCGACAAGCTGGCGGCGGCGCGCCGGATGCTGGCGGAGCTGTTCGACGCCGACATCGAGCGCGACCGCGACGCGTTCATCTATGCCGGCGACTCGCCGAACGACGAGCCGATGTTCGGCTTTTTCCCGAACTCGGTCGGGGTCGCGACGGTACGAAACTATGTCGCCCGGATGGCGACGCCGCCGCAATGGGTGACAAACGGCGGCGGCGGCAGCGGTTTTGTCGAGATTGCCGACGCGCTGCTGCGTCTCCGATAATCCAAGCATGCGGTCGGGGCGCTGAGTCGGTCTCGGTCGGCGCGGCGAAAATCGCGCTGGGCCGGCATCGCGCGCGGCTAAGGCGGCCCCCGACATTCTGGCGGCTGGCGGCCATTAACGTTAATTTGGACGATGCCAAGGACGCGATTTGGACGAGGCCGCTCTAGCGTGCGCCTGTGCCTCGCCGAACCGCTGGTCTCCGCATCAATCTGCCCGTAGGGCTCGCTCGACAGCGAGGCGTTTTCGCGAAACGAACCGAACGCCGCGCGGTGTGCGCCAGCAAGCTCAGCATCGCCGCGCTAACCGTCGAGAAGGCAGCTGCGCCGCTCAAATGGGCCGGCGCGCGATGAGCTACGCCCTATTGGCCTGTGTTGTCGTGCTCTGGGTTTCCTGGTGTCTCGACAACTTTGCCTTGCGTCGTTTGGTCCGGCGGATCACAGCCGGGTTGAATGACGATGCGGCGCGCGTCGAGGCCGTCGTTCTATGGGTTCACGCCAACACACCCAAGGCGATCAACCAATCGATCATCCTGACGCCAATGAATGTCCTCCGGTTCGGGGGCGATTGTGCGGCCAAATCCCGATTGACGGCGGCGCTGCTGTGGCAGCTTGGGATACCTGCCGGCCTCGCCATGGTCTATGATCATCAAGGCGCCTGTAATCATACGGTTGTCGAGTGTGGGGACGGAACGATTCTCGACCCAATTTGGCCGGGCAAACCGCCCAGCGGCCCGGTCCACGCCATAAACTGGACAAGGCTCCCGTTGGCGGCGAAACTTCTCAGGGCGGTTGGCGTCGCTCCGGACGCACTTTTGCGACCGCGCTTCTGCGAAGATCCAAAGCTCGCGCTGGTCATGGTCATCGGGGTGCTTTTGTGTATTATTTCATTATTGGGTGACCCACGGTGCCCAGGCCATTCTTTATGCATGGGCACGTCAAATGCGAACCAATTAGTCCAGGCTAGGTCCGCCGCCGTCGATCGGCCGTGACGGGCGTCGGCTATCGAAATGATGCCGCGAGCGGCGCAGACTCGCGTCAGCGCAAGTGGACCGCGCCCGAGTTCGCGGCTGCATCGCCCGGGATCGGTTGCCGCACGGACGGCGTGGTCACTCCTCGGCCGAGGCGGCGAGGACCAGGCTGAGCTGGCACAGCGGGCGCCCGGTTTCACCGGCCCAGGCGTTGAAACAGGCTTGCACGGCCTCGCGGTCCTTGCGGTTTTTCGGCGCCCCGGCGACCGCGCCCCAGCGCTGCAAGGCCGCCGCGACCGAATGCGTCAGGATGAAGGTGTCCTTGCCGACCATGCGCAGAAAAGTCGGCCCCGAATTGCCGCCCATCTGGCTGAAACGCTTGGCGAGCGCCTCCCACAGCCCGACGATGTCGGTGGCGGGCCAGCGCGCCAGCCATCGCCCAAAGCTGGCGTGCTCCTCGGCGACCGCGATCATCTGGGCGGCGTTGTCGCGCACCGATTTGAGCTTGCCCCAATGGCGGATCAGCCGGCGGTCGCCAAGCAATGCCTCGACGGCCTCGTCCGGCATCGCCCGCACCCGGCGCGGTTCGAACCCGAAAAACACCTCCTCAAAGGCGGGCCATTTGGCATCGACAAGGCTGTGCTTGAGCCCGGCGCGGAATATCCGCAGCGACATCTGCGACAGATAGCGGTCGTCGCCGACGGCTTCGAGTTCGGCTGCGCTCAACGGCTGCGCCATGCGTGCCTCGAGCGCCACGGCGCCGTGGCGGGTTTGCGCGGCTTCGAGGATCGGGACGAACGGAGGTGCGGTCATCGGTCTCTTATTTGCCGCGATTAGCGCGCGCTGACCATACCGGCGTCAATCCCGGAATTGGCGGGAACGATCCGATTGACGCGATCCCGACTCCGGGTCAGGCTCGCCGGATGAACGATATAGGGGAGTGCGGGCCATGAAATTGATGTGGTTTCACCTGATGCCCTACACCGAATTGCCGGATGATTTCCGGGAAAAGCATCCCTCGGTCTGGGTCGATATCCACTCCTCGCTGTTCGACCCGCGGCGCGCGCATCACATGTATAACGACTTCATGGACGAGCTCGAATTCGCCGCCGAATGCGGCTTTGACGCGGTCTGCGTCAACGAGCATCACTCGAACGGCTACGGGCTGATGCCGTCGCCCAACCTGATCGCCTCGGCCTTGGCGCGGCGCACCAGCGACACGGCATTGTGCGTGATGGGAAATTCGCTGGCGCTGTACAACCCGCCGACACGGGTGGCCGAAGAGTTCGCGATGATCGATGTGATCTCGGGCGGGCGGCTGATCGCCGGCTTCCCGGTCGGGACGCCGATGGACACCTGCTTTGCCTACGGCCAGAACCCGTCGAGCCTGCGCGAGCGCTATGGCGAGGCGCATGACCTCGTGTTGCGCGCCTGGACCGAGCCCGAAACTTTCGCCTTCAACGGCCGCTTCAACCAGCAGCGCTATGTCAACATCTGGCCCAGGCCGGTGCAAAAGCCGCACCCGCCGATCTGGATCCCGGGCGGCGGTTCGGTCGAGACCTGGCAATGGTGCGCCAAGATGGACTACGTCTACGCCTACCTGTCTTATTTCGGCTTCAAGGACGGGCGCGCGACGATGCAGGGCTTTTGGGACGAGATGGCGCGGCTCGGCAAGGACCGGAACCCGTACCGCGCGGGCTTTCTGCAATTCGTCGGCGTCGCCGACAGCCGCGACGAGGCGATCAAGCTCTATAAGGAGCCGGCCGAGTATTTCTATGGCCGCTGCCTGCGCGTCGACCCGAAATGGGCGATGCCGCCCGGCTACATCACCGAAGCGACGCAGCGCGCCGGGGTCGTCGGCCAGATCGGCCGCGCCGCCAGCCTCAACGCGCGGCAACAGGCGCGGGCTACGACCGACATCGCCGACATCGTCGATCGCGGCTACGTCATCGTCGGCTCGCCCGATGAAGTGGTCGAGCAATTGACCGAGGTCGCGACCGACCTCAATGTCGGCCACCTGATGCTACTGCTGCAATTCGGCAACATGGGCAAGGAGTTGGCGGCCTACAACACCAAACTCTTCGCCGATCGCGTATTGCCGCAGCTCAAAGGCCTGTTCTCCGAATGGGAGGACCGCTGGTGGCCGCAGCCGATGGCGCGCACCGAACGCGCCGTCGTGCAACCGCCGCTTTTGGCCGCCGCCGCCGAATAGCCTCGGCAGGCAATCTGCGGCGGAGACGAGATCGCGCGTGCCTGAAGGCGGCGCCGGGCCAGCAAAAAATGCGCGGCCCGGCGAGGGACACACAGACCTAATTAACTATCGTGTCCCCAGAATTACCGTCCAAAATCACCGTCACCAATAAATCGGTTGGGCGCGTAGGGCAGAACACTGCAGCGCATTCCGGCTGGTCGCGTGCGTTGCTTCTCGGCAATTTCCGTTGGTTCGCCGCTGTCCCCTCCGCCTACTTCCTTCGCATGAAGTTAATCGGCAGCCGGACAACGAGCGGCACCACGGCAACGGATGCCATGGCCGGTCCTCCTACTTATAAGATTTAACAGGGCTTTACTTTATCCAAACGCGCCTCCCCGCTAGGCTGAGATCTGCGGCGCCGAGACCGCAGCCAGACCAACCCGGTACGCGCGTTTTGCTCGTCAATGCGGAATATTACATTCGGTTGAGCCGAGCCGGCGAGAGGACCAACCATGACAGAATTCCGCAAAGAATACGACAGTTTGGGCGAGGTCACGTTCCGGCCGACAAACTCTGGGGGCGCAGACCCGGCGCTCGCTCGCACATTTCAGCATCGGCAAGGCTCTGATCCCGCGCGAGATGGCCGAGCCGCGCTCGGCCCTTGCCGGTCCAGAGCGATGCAAGGCAACGCGCAAGCATGACGGGAGCAGGCACATGATCCGATGCGTACGGTTATGGACCGGAGATGACCAGAACTCGCATTTCGAGGAGGGCGTCATCGATCTCGATCCGGGCCAGCGCGGCGACATGCTGAGCGGCAGAATGGCGACGACGACCATCTCTTTTCAGGAGACGGCTTCTGGCGGCGCCTTCGCCTGGCATACCGCGCCCGTCAGGCAATTGGTCATTACGCTGACTGGAACGCTCGATTTCCAGACGCGCGAAGGGGAGCACTTCCTGATCCGTCCGGGCGAGATTCTATTCGCCGAGGATACGGTCGGCAGCGGACATAGCTGGAGGCTAACCGACGATCAGCCGTGGCGACGCGCGTATGTAGTCCTTCAACCGGGGACCCCGGTGCCGTTTCGCGCGAGCAAGCCTTAAATTATCCCGCCGCGATCGAGGTGCTCGCGGGGACAGCGAACCTTCCCAATCCACGCTGCAAAGGGGATTGCCATGCCCGACACATTCAACACCGAACCAGATGTCGTCCTTATCGGCGCCGGCATCATGAGTTCCACGCTCGGCGCGCTCCTCAAGGAACTTGAGCCATCGCTCAGCATCCAAATGTTCGAAACGCTCGAAGCGCCCGCTCTCGAGAGTTCGGAAGCCTGGAACAACGCCGGCACCGGCCACGCTGCCAATTGCGAGATGAATTATACGCCCCAGCGGGCGGACGGCAGCATCGACATATCTAAGGCGCTGGAGGTCAATGTCGAGTTCGACCTGTCGCGCCAACTCTGGTCTTTCCTAGTGACGAAGGGCTCGATCAAGGATCCTCGATCATTCATCCATCCAATTCCCCACATGTGCTTCGTGAGGGGCATCGAGAATGTTTCGTTTCTCAGAAAGAGATTCGAGGCAATGACGGCTCACCACTGCTATCATGGCATGGAATATACCGAGGACAAAAAGCGGATCGCCGATTGGGTTCCCTTGGTAATGGAAGGACGCGCTGATGACGAACCGATGTCCGCGACGCGGATCGTCACGGGCACGGATGTCGACTACGGATCGCTGACCAATCATCTTGTTGATCATCTCAGCAGCTTCCCCGGTTTTGGTGTCCATTATCTGAGCCACGTCACAAATATAAGCCGTGAGGCAGATGGACGCTGGCGCGTCGATATTGAGAACACCAAGACCGGCGATCTGCGATCGGTGACGACCAAGTTCGTCTTCATTGGAGCGGGCGGCGGCGCCCTTCCGCTGCTTCAGAAATCCGGCATCCCCGAGGGCAAGGGGTATGGTGGCTTTCCGATCAGCGGCATCTGGCTGCGCTGCGACAACCCCGACATCAACAAGCGTCATCACGCCAAGGTCTATGGAAAAGCCGCTGTCGGATCGCCACCCATGTCGGTGCCGCACCTCGACACTCGGGTGATAAGCGGACAGCACTCGTTGCTGTTCGGGCCGTATGCCGGCTTCTCAAGCAAATTCTTAAAACACGGCTCTTTGCTGGATCTATTCGAGTCAGTCAGGCCGGGCAATATCAAGCCGCTGCTTTCGGTTGCGCGCGACAACTTCGATCTCACGGAATATCTGATCGAGCAACTCCTTCAGTCCGAAAGCCACCGATTGGCGACGCTGGATGAGTATTTCCCCAACGCGAAGGCCGAAGACTGGAAGTTGCAGGTCGCGGGGCAGCGCGTTCAGACCATTAAACCTGACGTCAAACGCGGAGGCATGCTGGAGTTCGGAACTGAACTCGTCGCTGCGGCGGACCACTCGCTCGTCGCTCTTCTGGGCGCTTCGCCTGGAGCATCGACGGCCGCCTTCGTCGCGATCAGCGTTTTGGAAAAGTGCTTCTCGAATGAATTGACCGCTGCCGGCTGGCTTCCCAAGCTGAAGGAGATCATCCCGTCGTATGGGATATCGCTGATAGAGGATGCCGATTTCTGCCGCCATGTTCGGGCGGACACGGCAACCGTCCTAAACGTCGAGAACGTCTGAACCGTCGAGCGGCCCCGTCACGCGGGAAAGCCCTATTCGCGCCCGAGGGGACGCGCCATGCCCGGTACGCTCGACGCTACACCGGCCGCTTCGTGAAGGCGGCCATCTGCAGCCGGCGGTCGGGCCGGTTGTTGTCGAGCGTCATATCCGGAGGGAGATCACATGGCCGACATGCGAAAAGAGACCGATAGCCTTGGTGTGGTCGAGGTCCCGGCCGACAAGCTCTGGGGCGCGCAGACCCAGCGGTCGCTCGAACATTTCAGCATTGGGAAGGATCTGATCCCGCGCGAGATGATCCACGCCTATGCCACCCTGAAAAAGGCGGCGGCGAACGCCAATCACCAGGGCAAACGGCTCGACGATCGGGTGCACGCGCTGATCGTCCAGGTTGCCGACGAGATATTGGCGGGGCGGCATCACGACATGTTCCCGCTGCATGTGTGGATGACCGGCAGCGGCACCCAGTTCAACATGAACGTCAACGAGGTGATCTCGAACCGCGCCTGCCAGCTCGCCGGCACCGATCTCGGCAGCAAGACGCCGGTGCATCCCAACGACCACGTCAACATGTCGCAATCCTCGAACGACACCTTTCCGTCGGCGATGCACATCGCGGCGGCGACCGGCGTGAGCGAGGATTTGATCCCGGCGGTTCGGGCACTGCGGCAGGCGATCTCGGCAAAAGCCGAGGCGTGGAAGGACATCGTCAAGATCGGCCGCACCCACATGCAGGACGCGACGCCGATCACCTTAGGGCAGGAATGGTCGGGCTATGCCGGAATGCTGGGCGACGATCTCGAGCGGCTCGACGACGCCTTGAAAGGCGTCTACCGGCTGGCGCTTGGCGGCACCGCGGTCGGCACCGGGATCAATGCCGCACCCGGCTTCGCCGAGGCGGCGGCGGCCGAGATCGCGCGGCTGACCGGGCTGCCCTTTGTCAGCGCACCGAACAAATTCGCGGTGCAGGGCGCGCACGATGCGCTGGTGCATCTCTCCGGGACGCTGCGCACGCTCGCGGTGTCGCTTTACAAGATCGCCAACGACATTCGGCTGATGTCGTGCGGCCCGCGCGCCGGTTTCGCGGAATTGCTGATCCCCGAGAACGAGCCCGGCTCGTCGATCATGCCCGGCAAGGTCAACCCGACCCAGGCCGAAGCGCTGACGATGATCGCCGCACAGGTCATCGGCAACGATGTGGCCGCCGGGCTCGGCGGCGCTGGCGGCTATCTCGAAATGAACGTCTACAAGCCATTGATCATCTTCAGCGTCATGCACTCGATCACGCTGTTGACGGACGGCTGCGCCAACTTCCAGAAATTCCTTGTCGAGGGCGCTCGGCCGAACCTGAAAAAGATCGAAGAATACGTGCATCGCTCGCTGATGCTGGTGACCGCGCTCGCGCCGGTGATCGGCTATGACAAGGCGTCACAGATCGCGCACCATGCGATGGACCACGATTTGACGCTGAAAGAGGCCGCGCTCGACCTCGCCTTTGTCACGGAAGCGGAATTCGACCGGATCGTCGACCCGGCCAAGATGGTCAAGCCGTACGTCGCAAGCGGAGCCTAGCGGATCCGTTCTGACGTTTAGCACCCATCCCTTACCTCCTCGTCATGCCCGCGAAAGCAGGAACCCAGAGCCTGCCCCTGGCTTGAACAGGGGGCGGCGGGCACCGGGCGCTTGCCCTGGACCCCCGCCTGCGCGGGGGCGACGGATAGGAGGCGATCGGAGTCTTTTGTCAGGTTAGCACCACTAGGTGCCGTAGCCACGCCTACAAGCCGGTCTACCAGATCTAGGCCAACGTGCGCAGATGAGCCACAATTCCCCTCTCCGCCCTTCAGGGGGGAGAAGGAGGGGCCCATTGCGCAGCAATGGGAGGGTCAGGTGGGCGCCGGCGGGCGCTGGGAATCCCCCACCTCACCCCGCCCTCTCCGCCCCTGGGGGCGGAGAGGGGGTCGTTTTCCTAGGCCGCGGCTCGCCGCGTCGCGGACATCTACGGCGCCGGGCGACGCGGAACTATCGGGCTGCGTGCTCGCGGATGGCGCGGCAGATGCGCTCGGGGGTGGCGGGCATCGGGATATCGGCGACGCCGAGTGGGGCAAGCGCGTCGAGGATCGCGTTG
The DNA here is from genome assembly GCA_035570935.1 of Allostellaceae bacterium. Lineage (GTDB taxonomy): Bacteria > Pseudomonadota > Alphaproteobacteria > ATCC43930 > CGMCC-115725 > AP-15. Next base: position 5,253 of record DATMKU010000046.1, on the reverse strand, counting down.
ATGACTGTGGGCGTCGAGGCGACGGTGCCGCCTTCGCCGACACCCTTGGCGCCGAGCGGGTTGGTGGTGCTCGGGACGGGGCTGAAGTCGATATTGATCGCCGGCAGCATGTCGGCGCGCGGGACGCCGTAATCCAAGAGCGTGCCGGTCAGCAATTGGCCGCTGTCGGGGTCGTAGACCACGTCTTCGAGCAGGGCTTGGCCCGCGCCTTGGGCGACGCCGCCTTGGATCTGGCCCTTCGCCAGTAGCGGGTTGATCACGGTGCCACAATCATCGACGACGGTGTAGCGGTCGATTGCGACGGCACCGGTTTCGGGGTCGATCTCGACCTCGCAGATATGGCAGCCATTGGGGAAACTCGGCACATCCGAGTTGAAGGCGCCGGCACCCTGCAGGCCGACGCCGAGCTCCGAGGGCAGGCCGACCGGGATAAACGACATCTGCGCCACCTGCCCGATCGCCATCGACCGGTCGGTGCCCGCGATCGTAAAGGCGCCGTCGGCAAAGGCGATGTCGGCGGCGTCCGCTTCCATGAAATGCGCGGCAAAGCGCTTGCCGCGCTCGATGACCTCGTCGGACGCGGCGCGCAACGCGCTGCCGCCGATCATCATGCTGCGCGAGGCATAGGTGCCGCGGCCGATCGCGATTTCGTCGGTGTCGGCCTGTTTGAGATGGATCTTGTCCTCGCTGACGCCGAGCCAGTCGGCCACCATCTGCGCGTAAGTGGTCTCGTGTCCCTGGCCGTGCGACAGCGTGCCGGCGAGGATCGTCAACTCGCCAGATGGGTCGAAGCGCACCTCCATGCGCTCGTTGAAGACGCCGGTATTGTCGACATAATAGGTGATGCTGCGGCCGCGATGTTTGCCGGCGGTCGTGCTCAGGGCGTGCCGCGCGGCATAGGCGTCCCAGTCGGCGAGCGCCTGGCATTTGGCCAATGCCGCGGGGTAGTTCCCGGTGTCGTAGACCCAGCCGGTGCGCGTCTCGTAGGGGAAGGCGTCGGGGCGGATCAGGTTCTTTCTGCGCAACTCGGCCGGATCGATGTGCGTCTCGCGCGCCGCCTGGTCGACGAGGCGCTCCATGATGTAGACGGCTTCCGGGCGGCCGGCGCCGCGATAGGGGACGGTCGGCGCGGTATTGGTAAAGACAAGGCTGCTTGTCACCGATACGGCTGGGATGTCGTAGACAGTCGAGGCGAGCTTTAGCGAAAAGATGATCGGGATCGCGCCCGCGCCCTCGATATAGGCGCCGGCATTGTGCGAGCCGGTCCAGCGCAGGGCGAGAAACCTGCCGTCGGCGTCGAGCGCCAGCTCGGCGCTGACTTTCTGATCGCGCCCGGCGTAATCGCCGAGCAGCGCCTCGGAGCGCGACGGGATCCATTTGACCGGCCGGCCGACCCGGCGCGCCGCCCAGACGGCGACCGCCTCTTCGGGATAGACGTTGCCCTTCATGCCAAAGCCGCCGCCGACATCTCGCGCGACGACGCGGATGCGGCTCTCCGGCACATGCAGGATCTGGTGCGCCAGGGTCTGGCGGACGCCATGCACGTTTTGCGTGCTGGTGTAAAGCGTATAGCGGCGGGTGCCGGGATCGTATTCGGCGATGCAGCCGCGCGGCTCCATCGTCACCGCGGTGAGACGGTTGTTGTGGAGCGACAGCCGGGTGACGTGATATGCCCTGGCAAAAGCCGCGTCGGCGGCGTCGGCGTTGCCCAGGCGCATCGTGAACGAGGTGTTGCCGGCAGCGCCGTCATGGACCAGTGGCGCGCCGGGGCGGAGCGCGTCCTCGACGGTCGCCACGGCCGGCATGATGTCGTAATCTACCGCGACCAGTTCCGCCGCATCGCGCGCCAGCGCCTCGGTCGCGGCGACGACGATCGCGACACGCTCGCCGACATGGCGAACCCTGCCCTGCACCAACGGCGGGCGCCTGGTGCGGTAGCCCTTGGGGCCGCCCATGTCCTCCGGCATCGCCTCGGGATCGAGTGTCCCGAGCCCGTCGGCGGCCCAATCCTCGCCGGTCAGCACGGCGTCAACACCGGGCAGCGCTTCGGCCGCGGATTTGTCGACCGAGCGGATCCGCGCGTTGGCGTGCGGCGAGTAGACAAAAACGGCATGCGCCTGGCGAACGAGGTCGATGTCCGCGACGTAATGCCCGCGCCCGGTCAGAAAGCGCGGGTCCTCCTTGCGGGTGACCGGTTGTCCGATGCCAAAGCGCATGCTGTCCTCTCGTTCGTTCGTGCGGCCGCGAGCCTACGGCAAGAACCCGGCGATTTCGAGCCGCGACATGACGATCGCGGTCGCTTCGCGGCGCGGTTGGGCGAGGCAGTGGCCAGCCGGGCCCTCCTCCCTGTAGACTGGCGGCGGCAAGGTAAAAGTCGCTTGCAGGGGAGGGCTGCCATGGCGCTGGAAGTACGGCGGATCGTCACCGGGCATAACGTCAACGGCAAGGCCGTCGTCGCCACCGACGAGCGGCTCGCCGCGGTTCCGCGGCTCAATCGCCCGCATATTTCGGGCTGCGAGATCTGGTCGACCGACACGATGCCGGCCGACAATTCGGCCGCCGCCGAGGCCGCGCAGCGGGCCGGTTTTGTCAAGCGCTACAATTATGTCGGCACCGGCCAGGGCACGGTGATCCGGGTCACCGAATTCGCCCCCGGCGCGCCCAAATTCATGCACCGCACCGAGACCGTGGATTACGCGATCCTGCTGTCGGGCGAATGCGACCTCGAATTCGACAGCGGCGAAATCGTGCACATGAAGCCGGGCGACATTTGCGTCCAGCGCGGCACGATGCACGCCTGGGTCAACAACGGCGCGGCACCGGCGGTGTTCGCCTTTGTCCTGATCGACGCCGAACCGGCCGAAGTCAATGGCGAGGCATTGCGCACCCATTACCCGGTGTAGGCTCGCCCACTCGGATTGCGTTTTGCCGACAAGAACCGTCTAAAAGCGGAGGGCGTGATGCGCGTCTTTTATTTCTCGGAAATGGCCTACCACCCGGCGTGGGAGGAGGGGCTGAAGCGCGGCTCGCTGCGCGTCGTACTGCCCAACGGCAATTACGACCCGCAGGTCGGCCATCGCTTGCTGAACCGCTATCTCGACGAGTTCGCGCTGTGCGACGAGGTCGGGCTCGACATCATGGTCAACGAGCATCACAGCACCGCGACCTGTTTGACGATATCGGTGCCGATGGCGTTGGCGATCATCGCCCGCGAGACCAAGCGCTCGCGCCTCCTCTCGCTCGGCACGCCGATCGCCAACCGCCCCGACCCGGTGCGCGTCGCCGAGGAGATGGCGTGGCTCGACGTGTTGTCGGGCGGGCGGCTGGAGATGGGCCTCGTCAAGGGTGCGGCCTACGAGATCGCACCGGCCAACAGCAACCCGGCCACGCTGATGCGCCGCTACTGGGAGGCGCATGACCTGATCCTAAAGGCATTGTCCTCGGCCGACGGCCCGTTCAATTGGGAAGGCGAATTCTTTCATTACCGCAACGTCAACATCTGGCCGCGGCCATTGCAGCAGCCGACACCGCCGGTGTGGATGACCGGCACCAGTGTCGAGACCGGCAGGATGGCCGCCGAGCGCGGGCATGTCGTCGGCACCTTATTGTCGGGCGCCGTCGCCGGGCCGCTGTTCGCCGCCTACCGCCAGCGCGCAGCGGAACTGGGCTGGACCGCCGGCCCCGACCGGCTTGCCTATGCCGCGGTCATCGGCGTCGGTGAGACGCGCGAAGAGGGCCGGCGCCGCGCCAATCTCGCGGCCGACTATGTGCGCACCTCGCCGGTCGTGCTCGAACCCTTTACCAACCCGCCCGGCTACAACTCGCTCGGCGCCAATGTCGCGATGCTCAAGGCCGGCGGCAAGCGCCACGGGTTTGTCCGCGACCGGCACGGCAACCCGGTCGATCACACGACCGCGACGCTCGATCAGTTTATGGAAAGCGCCACCTGCTTTGCCGGCACGCCCGACGATGTCTACAACCAGATCAAGGAGTTGAACGACCGCGTCGGCGGGTTCGGAAATCTATTGTTTTTCGGCCAGGGCGGTTTTCTCGATCACCCCGACACGGTTGCCAACATCACCCTCTTCGGCCGTGAAGTGATGCCGCGGCTGCGCGAATTGAACCCGGAACCGGCGAAACCGGCCGTCGCCGCCGCCGCGCAGTAGGAGTTCGCGCCGGCCTTGCCGTTGTCATCGCGAGGAGCGATGCGACGAAGCGATCTCGCTCCAGCGCGTTCGGCCCATCGAAATTGCTTCGCTTCGCTCGCACTGACTTCGGCGCGCACAATGCGCATCGATCGTGAGGAAAAACCGATGCCAACCTTGCATCCGCAGATCGTCCAGGTCCTGGACGCGATGGCCCGGGCCGAATTGCGGCCGATCGAGGCCATGACCCCGGGCGAGGCGCGCGCCCAGATGGAGGCGACGGCGCGAGCGCGCAAGGCCGAGCCCTTGCCGGTCGCGCGCGTCGAGGAGCGCATGATCCCCGGCCCCGCCGGCGAGATCCGCCTGCGGCTTTACTGGCCCAACGCCGCGGCGCCGGTGCCGGCGATCGTCTATTACCATGGCGGCGGCCATGTCATCGGCAGCCTCGACACCCACGATCTGATTGCGCGTAACCTGTGCTCGGGTGTCGGCGCCGTGGTCGCCTCGGTCGATTACCGGATGGGGCCGGAGCACAAATTTCCGGCGGCGGTCGAGGATTCGTTTGCCGCGCTGAACTGGGTCCACGCCAATGCCGCGAGCCTCGGCGCCGACCCGAGCCGCATCGGTGTGCACGGCGACAGCGCCGGCGCCAATCTCGCCGCGGTCGTGGCGATAATGGCGCGCGACGCCGGCGGTCCGGCATTGAGGCTGCAATCGCTGGTTTACCCGGTCGGCGACTACACGCTGTCCGGCGCCAGCTACCAGAAATATGCCGAGGGCTACGGCGCACTGACCGCGGACGCGATGGCGTGGTTCGGTCGCCATTATTTGCGCTCGCCGGCCGACGCCGAGGACTGGCGCGCTTCCCCGATCAGGGCCGCGAGCCATAAGGGCGTCGCCCCGGCGGTCGTCATCGTCGCCGAATGCGATGTCTTGCACGATGACGGCGAGGGCTATGCCGAGGCATTGCGCCAGGCCGGCGTGCCGGTCGAATACCGCGAATATCCCGGCATGATCCACGGCTTTTTGGGCATGGTCCCGGTCGTCGACGACGCGATGGTTGCCCAGCGCCAAATCTGGGCCGCGTTTAAACGCGCCTTCGCTTGAA
>DATMKU010000045.1:0-8677 GCA_035570935.1 Allostellaceae bacterium | reverse complement strand
AGAAACGCTTCCCAGCGCGCTCCGGGGCCGGCGCGAACGACGGCTCGTGCTGGCGCTCGACGGCCGATCGCGGTTAAGCTCCGCCCGACGGAGAAGAACCCGGAGGAGGGAGACCGAGATGGATTTCGGCGCGTTGATGTTTTTTACCGATTACGCGATTTCTGCGGTCGACCTCGCCAAGGCGCTGGAGGAGCGCGGGTTCGAATCGGTGTGGGCGCCCGAGCACTCGCACATTCCAACCTCGCGCAAGACCCCGTTTCCGGGCGGCGGCGAATTGCCCAAGCGGTATTACGACGCGATGGACCCGTTTGTGTCGCTGACCGCCGCGGCGGTCGCCACGACCAGGCTCAAACTCGGAACCGGGGTGTGCCTGGTGCAGCAGCGCGACCCGATCCAAACGGCGAAACTCGTCGCCTCGCTCGACCACGTGTCGAACGGCCGCTTTCTGTTCGGCGTCGGCGGCGGCTGGAATGCCGACGAGATGGAAAATCACGGCACCGACCCCAAGACCCGCTTCAAGCTGATGCGCGAGCGGATCGAGGCGATGAAGGAGATCTGGACCAACTCCAAGGCCGAGTATCACGGCGACATGGTCAATTTCGACGAGATCATGGCTTGGCCGAAGCCGGTGCAAAAGCCGCACCCGCCGATCCTCGTCGGCGGCGCTTGGCCGCAGGCCGCGCGGCGCGCGGTCCGCTATGGCGACGGCTGGTGCCCGATCGGCGGCCGTCCCGGCTCGAGCCCGCTCGACATGCTCGATCAATTCCGCAAGATGGCGCGCGACGCCGGACGCGATCCGCAAGCGCTGCCGATCACCTTGTTCAACCCGGACGAGGACGCCGGCCAGCTCGCCCGTTACCGCGACATGGGGGTCGCCCGCGTCGTCGTCATGCTGCTCTCCGAGCCGGGCGACAAGATCCTGCCGATCCTCGACCGCTGGGCCGCGCTGATCCGCCGAACCGTCTAGCCGCGGGATCGTGTGGCTGTCAAAAGCGGCGCGCTATTCAATTTCGGCAAAATACAGACGAACCGGACCGGGCACGCCGCATCAGCCGGCGAACCGCATTTCCCAAACCGCGACCGTTTGCCCAAAAGGGCCGCAGCGCGCGACGATTGGGTCCCTGTCTTTGCAGTCGGGCTGCCTGCGGTCAGAGACCGACGCTGCCGTGCATGATGCCGCCATCCGCAAAGATGGTGGTCGCCGTGAGATAGCTGGCACCTTCCCCGGCCAGGAACGCGACGACGCCGGCAATCTCTTCCGGGTTTGCCATGCGCCCCAGCGGTATGGCTGCGTCCAGCCGCGCGAGCCGGGCTGGGTCGTCCATCGTGGCGCGGTTGATCGGCGTCGCCACCGCGCCCGGACCCACCCCGACGACCAGGATATTGTGTCTGGCGAGTTCGAGACCGGCGGTGCGGGTCAGCATGCGCATCCCGCCTTTGGCGAGGCAATAGGCGGTGTTGCCGGGCATCGGCCAGTCCTCGTGCACCGAAGTGAGGTTGATGATGCGACCGCCGCGGCCCTGCTGGATCATCTGCCGGGCGGCGATCTGGGTGCCGAAAAAGGCGCTCTTGAGATTGATCGCCATCACCCTGTCATATTGGTCCTCGGTGGTGTCGAGCACCGAAGTACGGGTCTCGACGCCGGCGTTGTTTACCATGATGTCGATGTGGCCGAACCTGGCAACGGCCGCGTCGACGAGCTTCTGCAAGTCGGCGAGCTTGCTGACGTCGGCCTCGACGCCGATCGACTGGTCGCCGAGAGCGGTGATCTGCTGCTCGAGCGCCGCGGTCGCTTCCGGTCGAACGATATAGTCGATGACGATACTGGCGCCTTGCCGCGCGAGTTCGAGAACAATCGCTTGCCCGATGCCGCTATTGCCGCCGGTGACGACGGCAACCTTGTTCTTAAACGACATGATCGATCGTCCCCTTGATCGTCAGGTTCCTCGGGCAAAGCCCCTGCAACGCGCAGGCTCGCACCTGTTTTCACCGGACTGCGACCAGGCGATCGCGGATGCGGCGGGCAATTATCCTGTACAGCCGATCCGCCGGCTATTCAGTTTCGGCAGAAATGCCGAGCGGAATCGGAAAGCGGGCGCGCGAACGATGCCTTTCGGCATCGGCGACAGGTGTAGCCGGGGCGCGAGCGCAGAAATCAGCGCGAGACACCGCTGGCATCAAGCACGATCTGATTCGTGCCGCCAGAGCCGTTCGAACAGCCTGCGCGCATGCTCGCTGCCGCCCGCCGCTGTGGCGGTCGGCAAGAGTTCGTCGATATCGGTAACCAGCACGACCGCAAGCTCGATGAGCTGGCGACCGGGCTCGCCGATCTGCGCGCGAATCCAACCCATTTTCACGCCTCGGTGCTCGGACACGGCGTCATGATCGGCGAGATCGCGAGCGCCATCCGCATCTCGATCCGACCGATGACTGAAGCGCATCATTCTCTCTCCGAGCGAATGCGGAGAGCCTATCGCGTCACATTCGCGGCCTGTTCTCGATAAACCGCGACGGTCGCAGTTGCCGCGGTGCTCGCGGCCGGCGCCGCCGCCACCGGCTCGACCGCCACGGCGGCGACGCCGTCATGCATCATCCCCAACTCTTCGGCGGCGCGCGGCGACAAATCGATGATGAAGCGGCGGCTGTAGGGGCCGCGGTCGTTGATCTTGACGACGACCGAGCGCCCGGTATCGAGATTCGTCACCTTGGCGCAGGAGCCGAGCGGCAAAGAGCGGTGCGCCGCGGTCAGCGTCGCGGAATCGAGCCGTTCGCCGCTCGATGTTCGGTTGCCGACCAAATCGTACCACGCCGCCTGGCCGATCTCTTGGTATCCGGTAGCAGACTTCGGCCCCGAATAGGCCTCCGCGCCGCTGCCATCGACGCCATCGGCGGTCGCCTCACGGTATCGGCTCCGTCCGCCGCGGTGGAAGGCCAGTCGCGACGGCCACCGGAAATGCGCGGTCCGTTGTGCGGCGCGCGCTCTGCCGGACCGGCTGGCCGATCTGGCGGGATCGGCGTTAGGCGGTGTGACCGCATGGTAAGGGCTGGTTTTTTCGGGCGCCTTGGCCATAGCACCGGTGGAAGCCATCAGGAGTGCAAGGGAAATGCCGATCGTCTGACGCAAGGGCATCCGACAGCGTCTCCTTCTCGTTGAGGCAGTCCTTCACCGTCGGGCAAAGCGATCAGGCCGCCATGCCAATTGTATTGGATGGGATCAGGAATGCTGACTGGCGTCGTCCCGGATTGTTGCCGATTGTCCGGGTAGGACAGGGAGAAACGGCGCAAGCTAAACCGGGCAGATTCACCGTGTCAACCCGATCCGTGCACTTTTTCGATTAGCGTCTTTTGCGGGATCGTCGCCCGTTCAGCTGGACGTTGTCAGCGTCTCACGGCTCTATTTCTGCAATCCTTAATTTTTATTCTTTTGCGGGGCCGCTCGTTTTCAAAACATCTCGTGGGGCTTAAGCGAGCAAGAGGACCCCGCCGCAGCTGCGAATTAAAATCCTCAAAACTTGCTAACGAGGTTTCAGATAAGGCTGCGCCAGCGCCGCGGTTACTTGAGGCGATTGCTGCTCAATCGCGACGCTTCGGATCGCAAGGTGTTGTCTGCGCGACCCGCCGCGATCGCCGGAGTGGCAACTCGCGGCTAGCCCGGCGGCGGAAAGCGGCTGACCCAGTGGCGGGCGATGTCCTCGCGGCGGCAGATCCACACCCGGTCGCGGCTTTGCAGATATTCGATAAAGCGGATCAATGCCTTGGCGCGCCCGGGATGGCCGGTCAGCCGCATATGCAGACCGATCGACATCATCCGCGGGCGATCGGCGCCTTCTTCGTAGAGGATGTCGAAGCTGTCGCGCAGAAAGGCGAAGAAATCCTCGCCCGAGCCGAACACGCCGCGCCCGAATTTCGAATCGTTGGTGGTCAACGAATAGGGGACGACGAGATGAGGCTTGGAGGTCCCCGGGCTTGACCCGGGGACGGGGACCCGCACCCAATAGGGCAATTCGTCGTTGTAGGTGTCGCTGTCGTAGAGAAAGCCCCCATGTTCGACGATCAGCCGGCGAGTGTTTTCGGACGGCGCATAGCGGCAATACCAGCCGAGCGGGGTCTTGCCGGTGGTCTTGCGAATCAGGTCCACGGCGGCGCCGATTTGCCGGCGCTCCTCGTCTTCGGGCAGGCCCGGGTGGTTGGTCCAGCGATAGCCGTGGCTGCAAATGTCCCAGTCGCTCGCGGCGATCGCCGCGGCAGCCGGCGGATTGGCCTCGAAGGCGCGGGCGCAGCCAAAGATCGTCACCGGCACCTGGAAGCGGGTAAAAATCCGATGCAGGCGCCAGAACCCGACACGGGCTCCGTATTCGAACATGCTCTCGGCGGCGAGGTCGCGGCCCGTGACCCCGAGGTCGGAGCCGATCATCTCGGTCAGCCCGCCTTCCGATACGCCGTCGCCGGCCGGGTAGGAGAGTTCAGAGCCCTCCTCGAAATTGATGACGAAATTGACGGCGATCCGCGCGTCGCCGGGCCATCCGGCGTGCGGCGGCTCGGCGCCGTAACCGACAAAGTCGCGGGTCATGGCTGTGCTCCAGGCCGATCGGGATACCAATCTTCGAGCAGGATCTCGTGGAGATCATAGGGACAACTTATCGGCAAGATATCGGCGGCGGCGCCTTCATCCTGTGCCCGCAACGCCAGCTCTGCGCGCCGACGGCCATACCGGTAGAGCCTCGCCAGCATCATCTCGGCGTCTCGGCGTAAGGTCGGCGAGAGTTTGTCGCCCAAGGCGGCGCGCGCATCTTCGATACTTTCGATCCAATCGAAGTGAGGCTGGGCGGCCGGCGAATGGGCGAGCTTTAGGAAGTGCTCGAGGATGCGGCGGATCTGGCGGCGCACCTCGTCGCGCTCGCTTTTGCCCAAATCCTCGATCTCCTCGGCGACGTGTTCGCGGTCGAAGCGGTTGTCCGCTACGTCCATCGAGCGCAGCACCGTAGCCTGGTGCTGGGTCCAGGCATAGAAATCATCGTCGTAGCGGGGCCCGTCTGGCATGGGGGTCGATGCTCCAAATCAACCGACAGCATACGCCGCCGCCAGCCGCGAGGGGAGAAACCGCGCGCGCCGCTTGACGAGCTGCGGCGGCGACGAGGGCGGCTGATTGGCTCGAAAGCGCGGCGCCGGCACCGCCGCACACCGGTCTCGGGCAACAGCGGGCACGCCCTTCAGGCGCATTTGCGTGACTCTACGGCTTTCCTTCGGACGCAAGGCGAGCGTCAGTAAAAGGGTCCTTTTGCCAAGCTTCTTGACGCAATTCGTCGCAGGGCTACGCTGCCGCCGAGCTGGGTCAAATCGAGCGACAACCGGTAGAGGACGACGCAGGCGTGAGCGATGCGCGGGTGGGACACCGGCTTGCCGTCCTGATGGCGGCGGAGGTCGTCGGCTACTCGCTCCTGATGGGGATCGACGAGGAAGGCACCTTGGCGGCGCTAGGGTCGGTGCGCCGCGATCTCATCGATCCCAACATCGACGAGCACAAAGGCCGCATCCTGCGCACGATGGGGACGTGCTGCTGGTCGAATTGGGCAGCGTCGTCGAAGCGGTGCAATGCGCGGTCGAGCTGCAGCGAGCGATGTCAAAATCGCGGCGTGCGTGGAAAATCTGGCGGAGCCCGGCGGGTTCAATTTCAGCCGGGCGGTGCGCGGCGGGGTCCGCGATCGGCTGCCGATCGTCTTTCGCGAGATCGGCGTGCATGATCTCGCGAACGTCGCTCGCTTGGTTCGAGTTTTTCGCATTGTTGCTGAGCGCCGGGCGCGGGCCGCGGGAGCGAAGGGGAAGGCTGGCGGCCGGCCGGAAAAGCCCAACATCGGCCCCGGCATGAGCTGCTCTGCCGAACCGTGCGCGTAACACAGGGAGAACATCTTGAGGACCAGCAGCGATCACATCCTGACCAGCCACGCCGGCAGCCTGCCGCGCCCGGACGCGCTGATCGCGGCCAACCGCGCGCATGAAACCGGCGACGCGGTCGACGAGCGCCACTATGAAGAGACCCTGCGCGCGGCCGTCGCCGAGGTCGTGCGCCACCAGAAGGAGCGCGGCGTCGACATCCCCGGCGACGGCGAATTCGGCAAGCCGATGGGTCAGCGCGTCAATTTCGGCTCGTGGTGGCGCTATTCGTGGCAGCGCCTCGGCGGCATCGAACCCGGCCAGAATTCCCTCTACGACATGCAGCCGCACCGCTCCAGTACCGGCCATATCGTCTTGACGAGCTTTGGCGACCGCCGCGACCGCACCCAGTTCGCCGCCGCCTACGCCGATCCCGATTCGGGCATCACCACCGGGCCGCGACCGCCGGCGCCGATCTGCGTGGCACCGCTGACCTATAAGGGCCAGGACGCAATCAACGCCGACATCGCCAATCTCAAAGCGGCCTTGGCGGTGGCCGGCGTCGAGGAAGGGTTCATGACCGCGGTCGCGCCGGCCAGCTGCGCGCGCATCGGCAACAATTATTACAAGACCGATGAGGAGTTCCTCTACGCCTGCGCCGAGGCGATGCGCGAGGAATATCGGGCGATCGTCGATGCCGGCATCGTCCTACAGTTCGACGACCCATGCGTCGCTGAGGGGTGGGACCAGGTCAATCCCGAGCCGACGGTCGCGGAATACCAAAAACTTGCGACGACTTGGATCGAGGCGCTCAACCACGCCATCAAGGGGTTGCCCCCGGACCGGCTGCGGTTTCATTTGTGCTGGGGTAGCTGGCACGGGCCGCACACGACCGACATCCCAATGCGCGACATCGTCGAGGTTATGCTGAGGGCCAATGTCGGCGCCTATTCGTTCGAAGCCGGTAATGTCCGCCACGAGCACGAATGGAAGGTGTGGCGGGACGTCAAGCTGCCCGACGATAAGATCATATTGCCAGGCGTCGTCAGTCACGCGACCAACGTCGTCGAGCACCCGGAACTGGTCGCCGACCGGATTCTGCGCTTTGCCAATCTGGTCGGCCGCGGGCGGGTCGTCGCGTCCACCGATTGCGGGCTCGGCGGCCGCGTCCACCCGCAGATCGCCTGGGCCAAGCTCGAAGCGCTGGCGCAGGGTGCGGCACTCGCCAGCAAAGCACTGTGGCATTGACCTCGGCCGGCCGTTGTCTGGCAAACGGGTGAGATCATGAGAACCAGCACCGACCACATCCTGACAAGTCATGTCGGCAGCCTGCCGCGCCCCGACGATCTGATCGAGGCGAACCGCGCGCGCGACGCCGGCGAGGCGAGCGACGAACCGGCGTTTCAGGCGACACTGCGGGCGGCGGTCGACGATGCCGTGCGCCATCAGAAGGAACTCGGCATCGACGTGCCCGGCGATGGGGAGTTCGGCAAATCTGTCGGGCATCGGGTCAATTACGGCGCCTGGTGGAACTACGTGTTTCTGCGGCTCGGCGGGCTCGAGCTCGGCGGGCCGAGCCTCGACCACATGACCCCGCGACAAGCCCGGCCCGGCGAGATCGTGTTGACGAACGCCGCCCGCCGTCGCGACCGGGTGCGGTTTGCCGCGGCCTATGCGGATCGCGAGTCGGGGGTCTTTATGGGCCCGCGCCCCTCGACCGGGCCGGTCTGCGTCGGCCCGCTGACCTACATCGGCCACGCCGCGATCAGGGCCGACATCGACAACTTCAAGGCGGCGCTGCAGGCCAGCGGGGTCGAGGAAGGGTTTATGACCTCGGTGGCGCCCCGCAGCGCCTATCGGATCCCTAACACCTACTACAAAAGCGACGAGGAGTTTCTCTACGCCTGGGCCGAGGCGATGCGGGAGGAATATAAGGCGATCGTCGATGCCGGGCTGGTGCTCCAGCTCGACGATCCCGCGACCGCGACCGGCTGGGACATGATCGATCCCGAACCCAAGGTCGAAGACTACCGGAAGTTCACGATGATCCGGGTCGAGGTGCTCAATCACGCATTGCGCGGTCTGCCGCAAGACCGCATCCGCTATCACCTCTGCTGGGGCAGCTGGCACGGGCCGCACACGACCGACATTCCGATGCGGGATATCGTCGAGGTGATGCTGGCGGTCAACGCCCAAGCCTATTCGTTCGAGGCCGGCAATGTCCGCCACGAGCACGAATGGAAGGTGTGGCGGGACGTCAAGCTGCCCGACGATAAGATCATATTGCCGGGGGTCGTCAGCCACGCGACCAACGTCGTCGAGCACCCCGAGCTGGTCGCCGAGCGCATCTTGCGCTTTGCCAACCTGGTCGGCCGCGAGCGGGTCGTCGCCTCGACCGATTGCGGGCTCGGCGGACGCGTCCACCCGCAGATCGCCTGGGCCAAGCTCGAAGCGCTGGCGCAGGGTGCGGCACTCGCCACCGGCCAGCTCTGGCGCTAGCGGTGCCAACCTGACAAATGGACTCCGATCGCCTCTTATCCGTCGCCCCCGCGCAGGCGGGGGTCCAGGGCAAGCGCCCGGTGTCCGCCGCCCCCTGTTCAAGCCAGGGGCAAGCTTGTATGGGGCAACTGTTGTCAAGCCTCATGGTTGGGGAGGTCAACGGCAGGCTTGGGTGGGTCCGAGCAGGATTGACGATCCGAGGGGAGCGCGCCATTGGGCTGCAGCCCAACACACTTGTATTCGGTAGGCCTCGGGTGGGCCTGGACCATGATGCAGCGATGCGCATCGGCGGCGAGGCTCCGGGCGG
>DATMKU010000044.1:0-4580 GCA_035570935.1 Allostellaceae bacterium | reverse complement strand
GGATCGAACATCCACTTCCAGGCCAATGTCGACAGCACGGTCGGGATAATGAACGGCAACAGGATAAACGCGCGGGTAAGCGTCTTGCCCCTGAAATTGCGGTTGAGCAACACCGCCAGCCACAGCCCGAGCGCGAGTTTGAAGACCGTCGTCACCACGGTGTACAGGCAGGTATTCCACACCGCGACGCGGAAAATGCTGTCGTTCCAGACATCCTCGAAATTTTTCAACCCGACGAAATGGCCGGGCACGCCCACCCTGGTGTCGGTCACCGACAGCATGATGCCTTTGACAAACGGATAGGCGATAAAGAGGCCGAGCAACACCACCGTCGGCAGCAACAGCAGCAGCGCCAGCCAGCGCTCGTCTTCGAGCAGCCGGGTGACCGGTCCGCGCCGCGGCGTGCCGACATAGCTGCTGGGAGCAGCAACGGTGGTGAACGTCATCGCGGAGCCTCCAACAAGATCAGAGCCGGCCTCATGAGTAAATCTTAGTTAGTTCGCCTTGTGCCCATTTGACGGCGTCTTCGGGTGCGGTGCCCTGAACCGCCTTCGCATACATGTCGACGATGATGTATTTGGTTTGCGCCTCGGCCGAGGCGCGGCCCGGCGGGCCGGCATAGCCCATCAGCCGCCCCTCGTCCGGAAGATTGCGGAACGGCAGCAGCACCGGGTCTTTTTGCCATATCGGGTCGTTGGCCCAATCCTTGGTCGCTCCGATCGTGTAACCCTGCTGCGAGGTAAACCACTGCTCAAAGATCGGCTTTGAATTGACCCAGGTAACGAATTGCTTGGCGGCCGCCTGGTTCTTTGAATAGCTCATCAGCATGTTGGTGAAGGGGCCCGGAAGGTTGTATTGGCCGCCCGGACCTTTAGGCAATGGCGCGTGCAGGATGTCCTGATACATCGGCGCCCCCTTTTCGGTCTGGTAGACATCCGGCTTGCGCTTGGCCTCGAGATAGATCGAGGCGCCGTTATTGGTGGCGCTGATGCTGCCCGACAGAAACGCGCGGTTGTTGCTCGAATCGTCCCAGGCGAGGCCGCCCGAGTCGCAAGCCTCTTTCCAGAACGGCAATGCCCGCTCGACCGACTCGACGGTCTCCTTGCTGTCGAGCGCCACGGTCTTGCCGTCGGCTTCGACTTCCTTGCCGCCCCACGACCACAGCCACGGATACCAGAAGCCGGGCGGGTCGCCAAACGAGTGGCTCAGCGCCTGGCCGATCGGCCGGTCCTTGGCCTTGAGGATCTTGCCGGCCGCCTGCAGCTTGTCCCAGGTGTCGGGGAATTTGTCGTAGCCGATTTCCTGAAACCACGATTTGCGGTAGGCGACGAGCCCGCCGCCGATGCACCACGGGACCCCGATCCACTTTCCGCCCGCGGTCGCGACCGCCTTTGAGATCGGATAATAGCCGCCCTGGTCGGCGCCGAGCTTGTCGGCGACGTCGCTGACATCGGCGAGGCTGTCGATATAGAGCTGCGGCCAGTTGTTGAGCGCCAGAATGATGTCGGGCCCGGTCCCCGACTGGACCGCCGAGGTGACGCGCGCCTGAATGTCGTTGGCGTTGACCATTTCGATCCGCAGCGTGATGCCGAGCGCCTTCTGGCATTCCGGCACGATCTGGTTCAGCAGAAGCTGGTCCGAGGCGGGGACAAAGTCGGACCAGCGCAGCCAATGCACATTCGCCTGCTGCGCATAGGCGGGCGCCCGCCCCGAGGCGAGGATGCCGGCGAGACAGCCCGAGGCCGCCGCCGCGGCGCCGGCGCTGGAAAGTTTCAACAGCCTGCGCCGGTCGATGCGAACCATGCAGCTTCCTCCCAAAACTTCGTCGGATTCTGGTTTCCGCCGGGATGTTTAGAGGCAACCGGGCCAGCACACAAGCCGGTTCGCCGGCAATCGGCTTGCTCGGGTCGCCGAGCTGGGCTAAGGGTCGCCGAGCGAGTTTATCGCGGCATCGAACCGGAGAGGCGAATGAGCGACGCCACAGGAATGACCGTTCTCGCGATCTGCGGCAGCCTGCGAAAGGCCTCGTACAACATGGCAGCGCTGCGCACCGCGATCGAACTGCGGCCGCCCGGCATGACGATCGAGATTGCCGACATCTCGCAATTCCCGCTCTACAACGAAGACGTGCGCGCCCAGGGTTTCCCGCTCCCGGTCGAGACCCTGCGACAGCAAATCAAAGCCGCCGACGCGCTGCTCTTTGCCACCCCTGAATACAACTACTCGATGTCGGGTGTGCTGAAGAACGCGATCGACTGGGCCTCGCGCCCGCCGGATCAGCCCTTTGCTGGCAAGCCGGCGGCGATCATCGGCGCCGGCGCCGGAATGGCTGGCACCGCACACGCGCAAGGCGACCTGAGGCGCGCCTTCGTCTTCCTCGACATCCATCCGATCAATAGGCCCGAGGTGCGGATCGGTCAGGCGCACACCAAGTTCGACGCCAATGGCGGTCTGACCGACGAAGCCGCTCGCGGATTTATTCGCGATATGCTGGTGGCGCTCGAAAGCTGGACCCGGCAGATCGCTCGCAAGGGTTGACCGAGGCCACGCCAAAGCCTGATGTTGAATTTTAGAATAATATCGTCGCCCGCGCGCAGGCGGGGGGTTCAGGGATGCCGGGCTGGGTATCGGCGGCTCTGGGTCCCGCTTTCGCGTGAACGACGAGCGTAGCGGGAGGCAAAATCATGGATTTCGATTTCGCCGGCAAGGTGGCGCTGATCACCGGCGCCGGAAACGGTATCGGGCGCGCGACGGCGCTGGCGTTCGCCCGGAGCGGCGCCAAAATCGTCGTTGTCGATCGCGACACGGCGGGCGGCGAGGCGACCGCCGGGGTTGTCCGCCAACTGGGGGGCGACGCGCGCTTTGTCGCCGCCGACGTGACCAAATCGGCTGAAGTCCAGAACTACGTCAAAACGGCGCTCGATGCCTATGGCGCGATCGACTGCTTTTTCAACAATGCCGGCGTCGAAGGCAAATGGGCGCACACCGCCGAATATGACGAGGAGATGTTCGACGCGGTCATCGGTGTCAACGTCAAAGGCGTGTTCCTGGGGTTGCGCCATGTCTTGCCGGTGATGCTGCGGCAAAAGCGCGGCGCGATCGTCAACACCGCCTCGGTCGCGGGGCTGGTGGCGACACCGGGCATGCCGGCCTATGTCGCCTCCAAGCATGCGGTGATCGGGCTGACCAAGACCGCGGCCGGCGAGGTCGCCCGTCAAGGCATCCGGGTCAACGCGGTGTGCCCCGGCCCGGTGGACACCCGGATGATCCATTCGCTCGAAAGCCAGATCAACCCCGGCGATCCGGCGAGCGTCAGCCGCCGCTACCAATCGGCGATCCCGCTCGGCCGCTACGTGACGACTGACGAGATCGCCAACACGGTGTTGTTTTTGTGCTCCGATCTCGCCGCCGCGATAACCGGCGCGCAATATGTCGTCGACGGCGGACGCACCGCGACCGGGGGTGCCGTCACCCAGGCGATCCAGAACTGAGAGGCCGTCGCGGCGCGACTTTTTTCGCGCGCCGCCGCCGGCTCGGGTCGTATGATCGCGGGCGATGCGACGCGGCCCGCGGTGCGCGGTTACGGGACGGAGGCCGGGCCGCCAACCGGGCGCTCGGCGCAATATCCGTCGTCGCCCTGCCCGGCTTGCGTCACAAAGGTCGTGTGCGGCGCGACCGCGGTTCCGTCCGGCGCCTCGCCGATCGGACAATAGCATGATGCGACCGGTACGCCGTTGACGTAGCGCTCGTCATTGCAGGCAAAACTGAAGCAGTTTGCCAGCTGATGCCCGAGATTGAGGTCCTTGCTGCAGGTCAGCACCGGCGCCTGGGCCGCGGGGCCGGTTGGGACCCACCCGGTGATCGCTTGCGGGATTTCTTTTTTCGGGTCGTAGAGCGACCAAACCTCGCCCTCCGCCGCCGGTTTGCACGACCCCCGCATATTGCCGCCGACGACGTCGGCGATCGCCTCCCCGGATTCGATCGGACAGGTGCACTCGGCCTCGGGGTATTTCGCGGTGCCGCCGCCGCTGACGTTGACTGTTATCGTCTTTCCGGTCGGCGTGCAGGTCGACGCGGCGCACAGCGCATAATAGCCGCCGCAAAGCTTTAATTGATGCTCGGGCCGGGCGTCGGCGCGCCCGCCGAGCGCCGTACAGGCGAGGAGGACGGCGGCGAGCCCGAGCATCGCCTGCGCCGCGAATTCGAGGCGTAGCGGTCGAACCCTCTTTGCCGGTCGCCGATCGCCGCCGCAAATCCGATGACGTTTTTGTTTATATTGCATTTAATTCCCTTTCTCGGCCGGATGACGGATATGTTCAGTACCGGCAGAGAGATTGACCGCGAACAATTGAGCAATGCTCAATAAAATGCTTCACAAGCATGAACGACCGAAAACGGCGTTCCTGTCGCTCTCAGTGGCGTAACACCCGGCTGTGATTCTCGCGGGCGGCTGGCGGTCGCGACGCGGCTGCGCTATCGTCGCCCCGCCCAGAAGGCGCGGGCGGAAGAGGGGCGATGGACCAAACTCGCACGCTTGCGATCGATATCGGCGGCACCGGCATCAAGGCCGCGTTGCTCGA
>DATMKU010000043.1:0-4356 GCA_035570935.1 Allostellaceae bacterium | reverse complement strand
ATTGAAACGGTGGTCCACGACAGGCTTGAAGTCGTTCTTCATCAGCCACTCCTCGATCAGGTGTGGCTGCGTCAGCGCGCGCCAGATCTTTTCCGGCGGACAAGCTATCTCGCGTTCGACAACGACGGAGAGCGGTTCGGTAGCGGTATTGGTCATTGGTCCATCCTTTTCAGCAGATCTTCGAGGTGGTCGAACCGGCTTTGCCAGAACCCGGCCATCTGGCTTGTCCAGTCGACCAGCGGGGCCAAGGCGCCGAGCTGCGCGCTATAGTGCGTCTGGCGACCTTCGTGGCGGTCGCGCACCAGCCCGGCGTGCTTCAGGACCCCAAGATGCTTTGAGACGGCCGGTTGCGAAACCCCGGCGCGAGCCGTCAGAGCCCCGACCGTCAGCTCTCCGTCGCGGCACAATCGCTCGAAGAGAGCCCGCCGAGTGGGATCGGCGAGCGTTCTAAATAGCACATCGTGAGCGTCCGGCATTTTGAGATCGATAACCTGCGGGCTATTGATCCGACGTATAACCATCGAGCTATATGTTAGTCAAGCCCCGCTGCGATGTACCTGGCTACGGATTGGCACCTGGGCTGCGGCGAATGTATGGTGCCGCCGCAAACAGGATTGGCCTTGCCGATGAGCGTGCCCGAAAAATCGTACGAGCCCGAGGCGGGGTGCCCGCTTGATGGGGTGCGGGTCGTCGACATGTCGCGGCTCGTGTCGGGCAACATGGTCAGCCTGCAGCTCGCCGACTTCGGCGCCGAGGTGATCAAGATCGAGGATCCGAAAAGGGGCGACCCGCTGCGCGCCTGGCAGACCGACGGGATCAGCGTCCACTGGAAAGTTTATTCGCGCAACAAAAAGAGCGTGGCGCTCGACCTGCGCGCACCCCGCGGCCGCGAACTCTTGGCCGATCTGATCGCCGATGCCCAAATCCTGGTCGAGAATTTCCGGCCGGGCACACTCGAGGTGATGGGGCTCGCCCCCGCCGAACTGCATCGGCGCAATCCCGGGCTGGTTGTCGTCAGGGTCTCCGGCTGGGGCCAGGACGGGCCGTACCGCGACCGGCCCGGCTTCGGCACCCTGGTCGAGAGCATGTCGGGCTACGCCGCGCGCACCGGCTTTCCCGATCGCGAGCCGGCCTTGCCGCCGACCGCACTCGCCGACATGGTCGCCGGCCTTTATGGCGCGATGGCCGTCATGGTGGCGTTGCGCGAGGTCGAGAGCAAGGGTGCGCCGGGCCAGGTCATCGACCTGCCGCTCCTCGACCCGCTGTTTTCTTTTATCGCCACCGAAGCCGCGATCTACCGGCTGACGGGCCAAGTCCGCGAGCGCACCGGCAGCCGCTCGGAGACGACCTCGCCGCGCAACGTGTTTCGCACCAAGGATGGACGCTATATCGGCATTTCGGCCTCGATCCAGGCGATGGCCGAGCGGTTGTTCCGCGCGATCGGCCATGACGACATGATCGCCGACCCGAGGTTTCTCACCAACAGCGACCGGGTGAAGAACGCGGAGGCCTGCGAGGCGCCGATCGTCGCCTTTATCGCCGCGCGCAGCTTGGCCGAGAACATGGCGATCTTCGAGCGCGCCGAGGTCACGGCCGCACCGGTTTACGACATCGACCAGTTCATGGCCGACCCGCATGTGCTGGCGCGCGAAATCCTGGTCGACCTGCCCGACGCCGAGATCGGCCGTCTGCCGATGCACAACATCATCCCGCGCTTGTCGGAAACGCCAGGCCGATTGCGCCGCCCGGCGCCCGAACTGGGCGAGCACACCGCCGAAGTGCTGGGCGCGCTCGGGCTCGACCGCGCGGCGATCGACGGGCTCGCGCGCGAGGGCATCGTCGGTCTAGGAGGGGCGCCATGAGCGACAATCTGCCGGTCTGGCGCTCGCTATTGTTCGTGCCGGTGACCCAGCGCCGTTTTGTCGATGGTGCGGCGCGCCGCGGTGCCGACGCCATCATCCTCGATCTCGAAGACAGTGTCGCGGCCTCGGAAAAGGAGCGGGCGAGGGGGCTCGTGCCCGAGGCCGCCGCGATCGTCGCGCGCGGTGGTGCCGATGTCGTCGTCCGCATCAACCGGCCATTGCGGCTCGCGGTGCGCGACATCGAGGCGGCGGTCGGCCCCGGCGTGCTGGCGCTGGCATTGCCCAAGACCGACAGCCCGGAGCATGTGCGCCTCTTGGCCGAGATCGTCGACGAGGTCGAGGCCGAGCGCGGCATCAAGCGGGGGGCGACGCGGCTGATCGCGATGGTCGAGACCGCGGCGGCATTCTTCCGCATCGCCGAGATCGCCCGCGCTCATCCACGGCTCTGCGCGCTCAACCTCGGGGCCGAGGATTTCGCCACCTCGGCCGGCATCATGGCGGAGCCCGAGGCGCTGACGATGCCAAAGCAGATGGCGGTGTTCGCGGCCCGCGCCGCCGGGATCATGCCGTTGGGCTTTATGGGCTCGATCGCCGAGTTCCACGACCTCGACGGCTTTCGCCAAACGATCCGCCGGTCGCGGCGCTTTGGGTTTATCGGCGCCTCTGTCATTCACCCGAGCCAAGTGGCGATCCTGAACGAGGAGTTCCGGGCGAGTGCGGCGGAGGTCGACCACGCCCGCCGCATCGTCGCCGCCTACGACAAGGCATTGGCCGAAGGTGTCGGCGCCGTCACCGTCGACGGGAAGATGATCGACGTGCCGGTCGTCGAACGCGCCCAGCTGTTGCTCGAACGCGAGGACGCGATCGCCGCGCGCGAAGCACGCATGCAGGCGCCGAAATGAGATTAAAAGCCTCGACTTATCCGCTTTACCGGCGAAGGCCGGTATCCACGGCTGCAATGCGTCCCGGCCTGCGAGGCTGTGAAGAATTAGCCGCATCAAGGTTGTGCGTGGTTCGAGACGGGCCCTTCGGGCGCTCCTCACCGTGAGGGAAGTCCCTGATAGGGTTGGGGATGGTCGTCATCCTGAGGAAGCCGCGAAGCAGCTGTCTCGGAGGACGCACCCCGCCGATCCAGCCGGGTTTCAATTTCGTCACACGCTCGTGGGCCGGGATGACGCTGCGGGGGGTGCTTCGAATTCGCAGCATGGAAGACGAAGCGCAATCCTGCTCGCCGCCTTCGCGGGTGCCACGGCGCTGGTCGCGGGGGTCGCCGCAGCCGACCAATCCGACATGATCGCCGAGCCGGTCGCGGTCCTGCAGGGGCTCGACAAGATCACCGCTCGGGTGTCGGAAATCACCGCACCCGTCGGCAAAACGGTGCAGTTCGGCGGCCTCGAGATCACCGTGCGCGACTGCGAGAAGAACCCGCCCGAGGACCGGCCCGAGGACGCGGCTTTTCTGCAAATCGACGAGGTGCGCCCCGGCGAGGAGAATGTGCGGCGGTTCAGCGGCTGGATGTTCGCGCAGAGCCCGGCGCTGTCGTCGTTGGAGCATCCGGTCTACGACATCGTGTTGCTTGACTGCAAAGGCGCCCCAGCGAGCGCCAGCGGGTCGCCGCCGGCTCCTTCCGGCAGTTCGGGCGGAAACGACGCGCGGTAGCCGAGTGCCGCGGCGAGCAGGCGGCGATAGCGGGCGCGGGTGATTTCGATGCCGCCAAAGCGCGCCAGATGCGGGGTCAGGAACTGGGTGTCGAGCAGGCGGTAGCCGCCGAGCCGCAGCCGCGCCACGAGATGCACGAGCGCCGCCTTGCTCGCGTCGGTCTCGCGGCTGAACATGCTTTCGCCAAAAAAGGCGGCGCCGATCGAGACGCCGTAGAGCCCGCCGACCAGCGCGCCGTCGCGGCGGCATTCGACGCTGTGCGCGGCACCGCGGGCGAATAGCGCCGCGTACAGCCGCACGATCTCGTCGTTGATCCAGGTGTTCGGGCGCTTGTCGGTCGCCTCGGCGCAGCTGCGGATGACCGCCTCGAAAGCGGTGTCGCAGCTGACCTCGAACCGCGCTTGATGCAGCACCCGGCGCAGCCGGCGCGGGACGTGAAACGCGTCGAGCGGCAAGATGCCGCGGTGGTGCGGGTCGACCCAGAACAGCTCGGGGTCGTCGGCCGAATCGGCCATCGGAAAAACCCCGGCGGCATAGGCGGCAAGCAGGATTTCGGGCGTCAGGCGGATCTTTCGCGGGTTCATCCGCGGCGGCCGACAAAGCGCTCGAGCCAGTGCGTGTCGTAGTTCCCGTCGATGAATTCGGGAGCGTCGATCAGGCGCTGGTGCAACGGGATCGTCGTCTCGATGCCCCCGATCACATATTCCTCGAGCGCCCGGCGCAGCCGCATCAGGCATTCGTTGCGGGTCTTGCCGTGGATGACGAGTTTCGAAATCAGGCTGTCGTAATAGGGCGGCACGGTGCAGCCCTGATAGAGCGCGCTGTCGACCCGCAC
>DATMKU010000042.1:0-16899 GCA_035570935.1 Allostellaceae bacterium | reverse complement strand
CCGGGCCGCGGTTCAAATTTCCCTCCGTATGCTGCACGGTGCGTCCGGTCTGATTATCGTGCAGCGCCTCGCCGAGCTTGTCATCCCCGGAGCAACACCTCCCCGCCGTGGCGGCAGATGACGGGGTTTGCAGAAGGGATCGCGGGTATCAGCTGGCGGGAACCGCCTGCCACCCGGCATAGCATTGGGTTATGTACGGATAATATCCCACGGGATCGGAACAGTAATACCAAATCTGGGAAGAAGGCTGCCCGTAGTCACCGTAGTCGTAGTAATAGGAATAGGGATAAAAGCCAAAGCCGGTAAAACCACCGCGGAACCGGCCCCTGTTAAATCCGCCGCGACGAAACCCGCCGCCATGAAACCCGCCGAATCCACCGCGAAATGTGCCGCCATGAAACTCGCCGCCGCCACCATGAAACCCGCCGCCGTGGAAACCTCCGCCACCGCCATGCATCTGAGCGTAGGCGAAATTTGGCTGGCCGAGTGCGGCAACGCACAGCAGAACAGCTGCGGCGGTTCCCAGAGCCTTTCCCACCCTGGACCGGGCTCTATGTTCGCTTAACTGTTGCATCGATGAGTCCTTTGCATCAGTCGCGTATCACGCGTCTGTGACGGCGCGACGCGGCTTCAAGCCTTCAATGTGTTGACCGATAGCCCACATCAAAATCCGAGATTTGCCGCATTAGGTGCTGAGAGGAATTCAGCAATGCGCCGGACCGACCTGGCCGATCTAACCGCGTTTGTTGCGATCGCCGATAACCTCAGCTTCCGCGCCGCGGCATCGCGTATCGACGTCACACCCTCGGCGCTCAGCCACATGATGCGGCAGCTCGAGGAGCGTCTTGGGGTCCGTCTGTTGAACCGCACGACGCGGAGTGTCTCGGTCACCGATGCGGGCCGGCGCCTGCTCGACCGGCTTCGGCCGGCGGTCGAGCAAATCTCTCGGGGGCTCGAGGATCTCAAGGGTGAGCAGGGACACCCCTTCGGATGCCTGCGCCTCTATGTCACCCATCTCGCCGGCGCGGCGGTCATTGCCCCGGTCTGGGCGCGCTTTCTATCGACCTTTCCCGACGTTCAGCTCGAAATCCACGCCGACGCGGCACCGGCCGATATCGTCGCGAAAGGGTTCGATGCTGGGATCGGCCCCAGAGATTGGGCCGCGGCGGACATGATCGCCGTTCGAGTGACGGGGCCCATGATAGTGGCTGTGGTCGGCGCGCCACGGTACTTCGCGCGGCGACGCCCGCCGCGCACGCCCGATGACCTCGCCCGCCACAGCTGCGTTCAATATCGCCGGGCGGCGGACGGCGCCATGTTCGAGTGGCCATTCGAGCGCGACGGCAAATCGCGGCAGATTTCGGTTGATGGCCGGATCACGGTCAACGACACCGATTTGGCAATTCGGGCGGCCGTCGACGGCTTGGGGATCGCCTATTCGGTCGAAGCCGTGGCCGATCCGTTTCTGCGCTCGGGGCAGCTGGTTCGTGTGCTGGAAGAGTGGTCGCCCTCATTCGAGGGATTCTTCCTCCACTATCCCGGCCACCGGCAAGTACCGGCAGCACTCCGCGCCCTGATCGACATGCTCCGCATCGCGCGCGGGTCGGCACCGGCCCAAGGACCGCTCGATTATCCGTTCGCCGCCGAGTGAACGCGCCGAGGCGAGACACGCATTCGGCTATATCTACCATCTCTTATCTTGCTGTGCGCCGCCACCATGCTCTAACCGGATAGCCGCGGTAGCGGCGGTCCGCGCGTGCCAACGCTTCGCGGTGTCGAGGTTATTCATGAACGTCTCTCATTTCCCAATCAAATTCGCGGCGATTGAGAAATGCCCGCCTCACCCGCATTTGCCGGTGTCTTGAGGACCGGGCCGCCGAAATCGTCGGTGGGCAACCCGGGAATCACCCACAACCGGAGCATGCAGTCATGTCGGGATACAACAATGATGACCTTGGCAACCTTCGCGCGGCGCTGCTGGATCATCCTATTTACGCGCATGTCACTTCCGTGGCCGATCTCCACCGGTTCATGGAAGATCACGTCTTCGCGGTGTGGGATTTCATGTCGTTGCTGAAACGCCTTCAGCAGGACATGACGTGCATCAGAGTGCCGTGGTTCCCGGCGAACAATGCAAAGGCCGCGCGCCTGATCAATGATATCGTGATCGGCGAGGAGACCGATGTCGGCCCCGACGGATCCTATGTCAGCCACCTCGATCTCTACCGCCGCGCCATGGGGGACATCGGCGCGAGCACGCTGCAATTCGACAGGTTCTGCCTGCTGGCGCAGATCGGCGTGCCGGTCGAAGCAGCGCTGGCGCGCATTGGCGCACCGCCCCATGTGCAAGCCTTTGTCGCCCATACAATGGCGCTCGCCAATTCGGGCTCTACCGAAGAGGTGTTGGCGGCATTCGTTTACGGCCGTGAAGACATCATCCCGGACATGTTCCGCCGGCTTCTCAACAGGCTTTATGACACAAAGCACAACGACGACCGCTTACGGCACTTCATCTACTACATCGATCGGCACATCGAACTTGATGGCGACAGTCATGGCCCCAAGGGGCGTGAGTTGCTCGAAGATGTGGTGGGCAATGTGCCGGACCGGCACGAGCGGGCTGTGGGTGCCGCATGCAGTAGCATCAAAGCCCGGATCGGGCTCTGGAACGGCACATTGAGCACGCTCCGCAACAGCCGCGGCGTCGACAAATTAGCTGGCGCGGCTGGCTCCCAGCACCACTACCCAGGCATTGCAGATGCAGGCGCCGCGTCCAGCTGTGACAAATACCCGATCAGCGGCTGGTAATGAGGAGCCGTCGGTGCGGCCGAGCGGCCGGCGCGCCGCATCGGCCGCTCGGACGGCGCCCGGTCGTGCGCAGGCCCCCGCGGGACGGGGACAAGAGGGCGGTCGAGGACTCTAGCTAAGCAGTCACTCCGCGGCTTGGGCGCGGGTGACTTGCACCGAATTGGGACCGTAGCGGTCGCGGTAGGGCTGGGTGTCGATCTCCTCCAATTCGATCTCGCGGCTAAGGACGCGCCGTTTCCACGCCTGCTGTTCGGGCTCGTGGGCGTGGAATTCGGGCATGACCTCGCGGGCGAAAAGTTCGAGGCTCTCGCAGATGTGCTCGTGGGTGTTCTTGCCGGCCTGGTTCAGAAAGATCACCTGGTCGATATGCGAGGTCTCGAACCGCCGCAGTTTGCGCCGGATCGTCTCGGGCGAGCCGATCAGCCCGCCCGACAGCGCCCGCTGCAAACCTTCGGGGTTGGCGCGCTTCCACTTTTCGTATTCGTCCCACAGATTGACCTCGCCCGGCTTTGGCCGCTCGCGGGTCGGGCTGAGGCCATAAAACCGCAACGCGAACTGGAAGAATGGGATGCCGTCGGCGCGGCGCCGCGCCTCCTCGTCGGTCGGCGCGCACATGAAATAGCTGGTCAACGCCAAATTCGGGTTGGTCACGTAGTCGGCGAGCTTTTCCTGGCGCTTGGTGAAAGCGTTGTAATAGGCGTGGACCCAGGCATGGGCGGCCTCGGCGCTCACGAACTGAAAGGCGAGCGCGCCCAGGCCGCGCCGCCCGGCCATCTCGATCGTCTCCAATTGCGAGCAGGCGCACCACAATGGCGGGTGCGGCTTTTGCAGCGGCTTGGGCACGACGTTGCGCAATGGAAAATCAAAATAGGGGCCGTGATATTCGCAGCCGCCGTCCTTGAACATCGGGATGATCGCGCGGACCGCGTCCTCCCACACCGCGCGTTTTTCCTCAAAGGCGCGGCCGAAGGGTTCGAGTTCGGTGCTGCTGGCGCTCTCGCCCATGCCGAATTCGACACGCCCGCGGCTGACGAGGTCGAGGGCCGCGATGCGCTCGGCGACGCGCGCCGGCGGGCTCGTCGTCAACTGCATGATGCCGTGCGCGAGACGGATGTGTTTGGTGCGCTGGCTCGCCGCACCCAGGAAAACCTCGGGTGCCGGCGAATGCGAATATTCCTCGAGGAAGTGGTGCTCGACCTCCCAGGCGAAGTCGTAACCGAGGCGGTCGGCGAGTTCGACCTGGTCGAGGGCATTCTGGTAGAGGCGCAATTCGCCACCCGGCTCCCACGGACGCGGCAATTGCAGCTCATAAAAGATGCCAAACTTCATCGCTTTCTCCTCGCTGGCCTGCTTTTATCCCGCTCTCGCCGCCGCCACTTCATGGACCGACGACGCGCAATCTGCTACCCCGGTTCGCCATGCCTCTCACTCTCTATAATACGCTATCCCGCCGCAAGGAGCCCTTCGAACCGCTCGATCCCCAGCGGGTGCGGATGTATGTGTGCGGGCCGACCGTGTACGACTGCGCCCATATCGGCAATGGCCGCGCCTTTGTCGTGTTCGACGTGCTTTATCGGGTGCTGCGCGACATCTACGGCAAGGACCACGTCCGCTATGTCCGCAACATCACCGATGTCGACGACAAGATCATCGACGCCGCCCGCGAGAATGGCGAGCCGATCGCCACGCTGACCGCACGCACCATCGCCGCGTTTGACGACGACATGGCCGCATTGGGCAGCCTGCCGCCCGATGTCGAGCCGCGGGCGACCGAGCATATCGCGCAGATGATCGCGATGATCGAGCGCCTGATCGCCGGCGGCCACGCCTATGTCGCCGAAGGCCACGTGCTGTTCGCGGTCGCCTCCGACCCCGGTTACGGGCGGCTCTCCGGCCGCGGCCGCGACGAGATGATCGCCGGCGCGCGCGTCGAGGTGGCGCCCTACAAGCACGACCCCGCCGATTTTGTGCTGTGGAAGCCGTCGCGACCGGATGTGCCCGGCTGGGACAGCCCGTGGGGGCGCGGCCGGCCGGGCTGGCATATCGAATGCTCGGCGATGAGCGAGGCGCATCTCGGCGAAAGTTTCGACATCCATGGGGGCGGCCTCGACCTGATCTTTCCGCATCACGAGAACGAGATCGCGCAGAGCGTGTGCGCGCATGCCGGCCGGCCCTTTGTGCGCCATTGGGTGCATAACGGGTTTCTCAGCATCGACAGCGCCAAAATGTCGAAATCGCTCGGCAATTTCTTCTCCGTGCGGGAGTTGCTCGACGACGCGCCGGGCGAGGCGATCCGGCTGGCGCTCTTATCGGCGCATTACCGCGACCCGCTCGACTGGACGAGCGAGCGGCTGCGCCAGGCGCGGGCGAACCTCGACCGCTTCTATCGCGCGCTGACCCTGTCGCGAGACCCGGTGTTCGAACGCTTTGGCGAGGCGGACGAGGCAGTGCGCCCGGTGAAGGACGCGCTCGAAGACGATTTGAACACGCCGCTCGCTTTGACCCGGCTACACGAGCTCGTTGGCGCGATCAACCGGACGAGCTCGGACGCCGTCCGCTCGGCCCTGCAGCGGGCACTCGAACAAGGCGGCCGGCTGATGGGGCTCTTGGAACAGGACCCGCTCGGCTGGCTGCGCGGCAGCATCCAGGCCGACGAACTCCGGATCGAGGAGCATATCGCGCTGCGGGCGACGGCGCGCCGGCAACGTCGCTTCGCCGAAGCCGACAAAATCCGAGCGGCACTCGCCGCCGAGGGGATTTTGCTCGAAGACCGTCCCGACGGCACCACCACTTGGTGGCGCAAGGACTGACGCGAAGGAAAGCGGCCCGGTAGCTGAAGATTTGGAGGGTTCCTGTACCAAATCCAAGTGCTGTTATTGCGAGCGGAGCGAAGCAATCTCGTGCGAACGTGCACGATATCTTCGGGATTGCTTCGTCGCCTGCGGCTCCTCGCAATGACGACTCTCGAAAGTTGTGGTGCGAACTTCTGGCTCAGGACACTAGCCTTGCTTGGCGAGAAAATCGAGCAACAATTCGCCGACCCGCGCGGGTTGCTCTTGCTGCACCCAATGACCGGCGCCGTCGATCAGATGGCAGCCGAGCATGCGGGTGCAGGTGGTACCCTGCATGCTCTCGAAATTGCCCGGCCGCTGATAGGTGCCCCAGTCGCTTTTGCCGGCAATGAACATCGACGGCACGTCGATCGTGCGGCCGGAAAACAGTCGCAGCTCGGCATCGGAGAGCCCCGAGGTGCGGCTGCGATACCAGTTGAGCCCGCCCTGAAACCCGTTGCGCTCGTACTCGCCGGCATAGACCGCCAGCTCACTGTCCGGCAGCCATTGGCAGGCCGCGATCTCCGCCGCCGACGGCATCGCCGGCACCACGGTCTCAGCCATGTTCCGGTCAAGATCCATGATGTAATACGTCGGCATCCGGGCGAGTTCTTCGGCCGTCCAGGACTTCAGCGGATGGGGCCGGTTGCCCGCCCAATCGGCGCTTTTGTAGTGAAAATAGCCGCGCAGGAAGGCGTGCACCCCTTGCGGGCAATGCCACATGTCTTGATTGGCCGGCGGCGTCGAATAATACCATTGGTAATGTTTGCGCGGGCGATCGAGCTGCGCCAGCGCCTGATGGATGTCGGGACCGGCGCCGCCCGGGAGCGGCGCGCCGGCGGTGGCGGTGTCGAAGGGCAACGTCGGCGGGCCGGCGAACGGCGCGCTCATCAACGCGACCGAACGGAACACGTCCGGCCGCACCAGCGCGCACCAGGCGGCGACCGACGCGCCAAAATCATGGCCGACGACTGCTTCGACCGAGCGTTGGCCGAGCGCCGAGACCAGCCCCAGCGCGTCGCGCACCGCGTTCAGAATGCTGAACGGATGCAGATCGCCGTCGTAATTAGCGCTCCAACCCGACGTGCGGCCATATCCGCGCTGATCGGGAGCGAGGACGTGAAACCCCGCCGCGGCCAATGGCGGCATGATCTTGCGCCACGAATAGGCCAATTCCGGAAAGCCGTGCAGCAGCAGCACGCAGGGTCGTCCGCGCGGCGCAAACCCGGCTTCCAGTACATGCATCCGCCAGCCATTGACCCCGGACACAAAGCGCGCGCGGATCCCGCCCGGCAGCGCGGCATCGTCGAGCGGCGGCAGTTCGGCCATCCTTTTCCTCCCCGGATCGCCTGGTAAAGCAGCTCAGCGGCGGTAGTCGGCCCCCTTGCGGTCGACGGTGCGCACGAGACCCTCCCACTCCATCAGCCCATAGGCCTCGCTGTCGCGAACCGCCTTCATGCGCTCCGAGGCCTTGGCGACGACATCATTATCAACCATCACCGGCGGCTCTTCCATCATCCGCGCGATCAGCTCAAGCTCGCAGGCTCGCTCCAAGGTGTATAGCCGCATAAAGGCGCCGTGGACGGTCGGACCGAAGGTCATCAGCCCGTGGTTCAGCAATACGACGCAGCTCCCTTGCTGACAGGTGCGGCCCAAGGCCTCGCATTCATCGCTCGTCGCCGGCACGCCATAGGGGTGATAGGCGACCTCGTCGAGGATCGACAGCGCGTCCTGGCTGATCGGGCGCAGCCCGTGCTTCAACAGAGACACGCCGGCACCGGCTCGGGTATGTGTGTGGGTCACGCAGCTGGCATCGGGCCGCGCCTTGTAGACGCCGCTATGGATCGTAAAGCCGGCGCTGTTGACCTTGCCGGCGCCGGCGACGACGTTGCCGGCGAAATCCATCTTGACCAAGCTCGATGCGGTGATCTCGTCGAACATCTCGCCGTAGGAGTTGATCAGGAAGGTATCGGGCTCGTCGGGGACGCGCGCCGACATATGGGTGTTGATCAAATCGGTCCAGCCGAGATGGTTCGCGATGTGGTAGAGGGCCGCAAGTTCGCACCGCGCCTGCCATTCGGCTTGGGTCACGTCGGTGTTGGGCAATCGCGGAGCCGCTGACATTGTTTTCTCCGTTCAGAATGCGCTAGGTCGGTATGCGGTTGGCCGATCGGAAAATCCGTGATTCCGGCGCCAGTGTCGCCGATCTTGTGTGCATTGCAACAGCGAACCCGTTCGCCGTAGATCCCGAATGCTGCTGAGGCAGGCCGCGGCCGGGACATCGATGACGCAGGCGAGGACGGGGGTGCACGGCGCCGCCGAAATCGGCTTCGCCCGGCGCAACGGCGCCAGCCGCCTCATTCACCTCTACGAGCGCGATCCGCTGCGCGTGCTGTTTCCGCTACCCGAGGCGGGCGAGCCGCCGCAGGCTGCGATCGTTACGACCTCGGGCGCGCTCGTCGCCGGCGACCACATCAACGTCGCCGTCACCGTCGGCGATGGTGCGGCCGCGCATGTGACCGCCGCGGCGGCGGAAAAGATCTACCGCTCGCTCGGCCCGACGACCGAGGTCAGACAGTCGCTGACGGTCGGCGACAGCGCCTCGATCGAATTTCTGCCGCCCGAGACAATTCTGTTCGACGGCGCCCGGCTGCGCCGCTCCACCGTGATAAACCTCGGACCCAATGCCGCATTTTTAGGCGGCGGCATCGTCGTGTGCGGACGGCGCGCGCGCGGCGAGCGCTTCACCCACGGGCTGCTGCACGAGACCTGGGAGGTCAGGCGCGGGGGAAGCCTCGTCTGGGGCGATGCACTGCACCTCGATGGCGACATCGCGGCGATAATCGACAACTCAGCCTGTTTTGATGGTGCGGCGGGTTTCGCGACGTTGATCCTCGCGCCCGCCGGCGAAGACCCGCAGAAATTTGTCGGCGCCGCGCGCGCTGTTCAGGCGATCATGACGGCGCCGGGTCTCAGCGCTGGTGCAACATCGGTCGGCGGCCTTCTCGTCGCCCGCTGGCTCGCCGGCGACGCGATGAGATTGCGCCGCGCCTATGCCGATCTCGCTTGCCATTTGCGCGCCGAAGCGTTGGGATTGCCGCGTCGCATGCCGCGCATTTGGCATGTTTGATGCTCAGCGACGGAAACGATGAATCTGACTCCGCGCGAAAAGGACAAACTGTTGGTCTCGGTCGCGGCGATGGTGGCCGAGCGCCGGCTGCGCCGCGGTGTCCGGCTCAACTATCCCGAGGCGGTCGCGCTGATCACCGATTTTGTGCTGGAAGGGGCGCGCGACGGCCGCGGCGTCGCCGAATTGATGCGCGACGGCGCCGCGGTGATCGGGCGCGAGCAGGTCATGGAAGGGGTGGCGGAGATGATTGCGGAAATCCAGGTCGAAGCGACCTTTCCGGACGGCACCAAGCTCGTCACCGTCCACGAACCGATCCGGTGATTGGGATCGGTCGCTCGCGCCTCACCCCCGCCCTCTCCCCACAAGTGGGGAGAGGGCGGGACCCGCGCAGCGGGAGGGTGAGGGGCATCTTCGAGCGGCGGCGATGATCCCCGGCGAGCTGTTTGTCGCCGACGGCGACATCGAAATCAACGCCGGCCGGCCAACCGTGACCCTGACCGTCGCCAATACCGGCGACCGACCGATTCAGGTCGGCTCGCATTACCATTTTTACGAAACCAACGCCGCGCTGCAGTTCGAGCGCGAGCACGCGCGCGGCTGTCGCCTCGACATCCCGGCCGGCACCGCAACCCGCTTCGAGCCCGGCCAAAACCGCGAGGTTCGCCTGGTTGCCTATGCCGGCGGGCGACGCGTCACGGGGTTCAACGCCCGCATCAACGGCCCGCTGGACTCTAGCCCAATGGAAATATCGGTAGGAACGTAACGGGCCGTCCGGCGCTTCCACGACTGAATGCACGCCTATAGGAAAAAAAACGCTTGCGCGCTACCCACGCTTAGGTTACTTTTAGCTTAACGCAACCTTAAGACCGGCCGGCGGGCGGGTCCGCCTCGCGTGCGCGGCCGGGGGTAGGAGGGGGGATGACACCGACATACTGTGTCGCCGAAGGCCATGACGATTACAACGCATTTTCATCGCTTTGGCCGGAAAAGTATGGTCGATTTGAAGGCAATCCGTCGGCGCAACAGATCATTGTAAATGCTTTGCGCGCCGGCTCTGCAATCCTGGCACGAAACTCGTCCGATAGCACGCCGTTAGCCGCGACCGTACTTGACTTTGACAGCTATCGGGAAGCTCTATTCGTCCCGTTTATTCTGATCAGCGACGGGATATCCAACCGTGCGGCTATCCAACGGCGAATGCTGGAACTGATACTGAAAGCCTTCGACGCCTCCCGGGTCCACCGGTTACTTTTTGTCACAGATGATTCCAAAGACCATCGCGCGGCGGTTGCCGACTTCAACGAAGCCGGAGCCAAGGCAGGATTGCCGGCTGCGTTAAAGATCGTGGGACATGCCGAGAATCTCTACGGAGACGGCCGCAAAGTGATGTTCAATGAATTGTTCATAACAAGCCGCGAGCGTCCTGATCTGACCGTCGGGATGACGAGTGTTACGGCCTCCTCCACTTCTGGTGGGCCGGAGCCCGACTCCGGTCAGATTGCAATCGCAGCGGCGCGATCGATTTCAGGTGCCGCTGGCATAGGCGCCCAAGTTCTGAATAATAGACTTATGAGCGAGGCTTGCTGTAGCGGTTGCGGTGAGAAAGATAAAGAAAAGGAAAAAGAAATCGGAAAAGATAAAGATGGCGCGGAAAGGCTAATTTCATCGGGCAAACTAAACGTCGAAAATCCTGGCTCATTTATTTTATTCTCTCAGATTGGAATCCATCGCTTTAATCCTTATGCAAGTGCAAAATTTGGACCGCTCGTGTAACACCGATGCTTGAAGAGAGCCTCGACCTGATCGTAATTTGTCCGCGGTACGATGATCCGGTAGTCGGTGAGCTTCGCCGTCTCTACAAGGCGCCGGTTTGGCTGCTGACGAACCTGTGCCATGCCGGGGTAACAGTTAACATCGGAGGAAGCCCAGGGTTCGATCGGATCCGGTTTGAGGACCGTTTCTTCGAGCCCGAACGGCTCGGTGGAATCTTGGTTTCCGGGATGGTGAGCTTGGCCCCCGCTGGTTACTCCCCTGCGGACTCTCGCTACCTGGAGCAGGAGACATTCGCTGCCTGGCTTGCTTTCTTGCGTCAAGCAAAATGTAGAGTTGTCAACCGCCCGTCATTCGCCTGCCTAGCTACGGGGCTGTCATGTACCCAAACCCGGGCAATGGCCAGAAGCGTCGGCATTGCAACGATCAAAGAAGAGGTCCACTCCGGCGCCGAACTGCTGCGACGGCGGGCGGCGGGAGATGACGTGGCTTGTGTCGATCTATTTACCCAGGCTGCGTTTTGGTTGCACGGGAAGCACGCGATCGACGATCAGAAATTCTATAGCGTCACCGAGGTTGGAGCTGCCGACGATCAATTATTGCTGGCGCATGTCGGTGGTCGTTTGGATGGCTGCGTGATAACGCGTCGAGGAATTGACCCGATGAACTCCATCGCGGCTCCCACGTTTCACGAGGCGTGCTCCGCCTCACTACATCTCGCCAACCTCTTAAAGATCGAGTATGCGTTTTTTTCGTTTTCGATATCGAACCGATTGCCAGAGTTTTGCGGCATGTATCTTCACTGGCCCGGCAACGCGAACGATCGATTGATCCGCTCGACTGCAGAGGCTCTTATTGAGGACCTCCACGAAAAATGAAGTCCAACGGGCTCATCATAGGCCATATTCGCGATTCTACTATCGCCCACGTCCGTACAGTCGCATGGCGATTGGGTGCCGATGTGCCTTTTGTCGATGTCGGGGAGTACGTAACGACCGGATCCATAACCGATGCGACGTCAAGTAACGCCGTTTTGACGGTTTCCGGGCACGACTATCCTCTTGGGGGGGTCTCGTGCATATACCAGCGCGCCTCCATCGAGCCTGACGCACCGCCATGGTCGCAAA
Organism: Allostellaceae bacterium; assembly: GCA_035570935.1. Taxonomy (GTDB): domain Bacteria; phylum Pseudomonadota; class Alphaproteobacteria; order ATCC43930; family CGMCC-115725; genus AP-15. Next base: position 5,233 of record DATMKU010000042.1, on the reverse strand, counting down.
GCCGCCTGCTCGCTCTGGAGACGGCGTTGTTGTCAAGCGGCTCCGAAGTTATCAACCGACCTCTCACTGGCTGGCAGAATATGTCAAAACCCCTGCAAATGCTGATGCTGGAGAGCTGCGGCTTTGTGGTGCCATCGTCACGTGCAACTAGTGTACCTGAAGATTATCAAGATTTTAGAACATATATGGGAGACATCATTTATAAATCTAATAGCGGACAGAGAAGCATCGTGGATCGAGTCTCGACGGGTCACGATCAGCGCGCTGAGCTCCTATCTCATTGCCCGGCACTATTCCAACAGCGCATCGTCGGCAATGACATAAGAGTTCATGTAGTACACGAAGAAATTTTTGCAGTTAAAATACAATCAGACGCCGTCGATTATCGATATTACAAGTCGCGTGGATCGTTCGCCAAGCTCCAAGCGGAGCCGTTGCTGCCTTCGGCGATAGGCAAGAAATGCATCGAGTTTGCTGCGGCGAGCGGGGTGGCGCTTGCGGGGTTCGATTTCAAGGTCGACGACGAAGGTTGTTGGTATTGCCTCGAAATGAACCCAGCGCCCGCATTTGAAAGCTACGATCACGTTATGAACGGCGCCATCGCTCGCCGGATCGTGGCAAAGCTGGCGGGTTACGAGCATGTCGCCGGGTGAACGCGTCGCACTCGGCAGCCTTGCAATACACCTGGCCCGCCGAAAATAGCAACTGACAATGGCCAGAGCAGCACAGCGGCTGCCGCTGGGCCAAGTGAGGGGGGACAATGAATACCGGCTTTCACGTTGCAGGCGATATTGATGATTACAACGCGTTTTCGTCGCTTTGGCCGGCAAAATTCGGACCGTTGGAAAACAACTATTCTGCACAGCGCCTGATTGCGGATGCTTTTCGCGCCGGTTCCGCGATATTGGCACGGCGTCCCGACGGAACGCCATTGGCGGCAACCGTGCTCGATCTTGACAGTTATGGGAGCGCGCTCTTTGTTCCGTTCATTCTGATCACTGCTTCCGTCTCCAACCGCGCCGCTGTCCGGAGGCGAGTGCTCGAACTGATACTGAGAACCTTTGACGTTTCCAGGGTCGAGCGGTTGCTGTTTGTGACTGACGACGGTCGGGACTACCGAGCCGCGGTGGCCGACTTCAATGAAGTCGGCGCAAAGGCGGGATTAGCGGCGGTGCTAAAGATCATCGGAGATGCTGACAACCTCTACGGCGATCGGCGCAAAGTGATATTCCATCAGCTCTTCATTCCGAGCACCGAGCGGCCCGAGGTTCCTAGTGCTCCAGCCGCCTTGCCGGCTGCGGAATCCGCCGCCAAGATCAAGTCCGTTCGAGAGGCGCGTTCGGTCTCTGGTGCTGCGGGCATTGGAGCGCAAGTGCTGAGCAACAGACTGATGAGCGAGGCGTGCTGCAGCGGTTGTTCTGAAAAGGTCGACAAAGAATTTAAAGAAGCTAAAGATAAAGAAAATAAAGAGGGTGTGGAAAGATTTGAACAATTTGGAAAGATAAACGTTGAAAACATGGCAAATATTATTCTATTTACTCAAATTGGCATCGATGTCGCTGACAAAGATGGCCAAAAAACATCCAGTCCCCTGGTGTGACGGCCAATCATTCAGGTATTCCCTATAGCCGGCTTCGATGATCTAATAACCCGTCGACCATAGGGGACCCGATTGCCGGCCAGCCTGCCTCACTATGCGCGATGAACCGCCTGCTGCCACGGCTCCTAGACTAGCCCAATGGCGACGACCGTCTCACGCCGCGCCTATGCCGAAATGTTCGGCCCGACGACCGGCGACCGGCTGCGTCTCGCCGACACCGAGCTCGTCATCGAGATCGAAAATGACCGCACGATCTATGGCGAGGAGGTCAAATTCGGTGGCGGCAAGGTGATCCGCGACGGCATGGGCCAGAGCCAGATGACCCGCGCCGAGGGTGCGGTCGACACCGTCATCACCAATGCCGTGATCCTCGACCATTGGGGCATCGTCAAGACCGATATCGGCATCCGCGACGGCCGCATCAGCGGCATCGGCAAGGCCGGCAACCCCGATATTCAGCCCGGAATCGACATCGTGATCGGCCCCGGCACCGAGGCGATCGCCGGCGAGGGCCGCATCGTCACCGCCGGCGGCATCGACTCGCACATCCACTTCATCTGCCCGCAACTCTGCGACGAGGCGCTTTACAGCGGAGTCACGACGATGCTCGGCGGCGGCACCGGGCCGGCCGCCGGAACCGCGGCCACGACCTGCACGCCGGGGCCGTGGCATCTCGCGCGCATGCTGCAGGCCGCCGAAGCGATCCCGGTCAATCTCGGCTTTTTCGGCAAGGGCAACGCCAGCGACCCCCGCGCGCTTGTCGAAATGGTCGAGGCGGGCGCCTGCGGCCTCAAACTGCACGAGGATTGGGGCACCACTCCGGCGGCGATCGACACCTGCCTTTCGGTCGCCGAAGAGCACGACATCGCGGTCGCGATCCATACCGACACGCTCAACGAATCCGGTTTTGTCGACGATACGATCGCCGCGTTCAAAGGCCGCAACATCCACGCCTTTCATACCGAAGGGGCCGGTGGCGGCCATGCACCCGACATCATCAAGGTTTGCGGGCTGCCCAACGTATTGCCGTCCTCGACCAACCCGACGCGGCCCTACACGGTCAACACCATCGCCGAGCACCTCGACATGCTGATGGTGTGCCATCACCTCGACCCGAACATCCCCGAGGATGTGGCCTTTGCCGAGAGCCGCATCCGCCGCGAGACGATCGCCGCCGAGGACATCCTGCACGATCTGGGTGCGATCAGCATGATGTCGTCGGACAGCCAGGCGATGGGCCGGGTCGGCGAAGTGATCATTCGTACCTGGCAGACCGCCGACAAGATGAAGCGCCAGCGTGGCCCATTACCCGAGGACAGCGCCAATGGCCTTGGGCGCAACGACAATTTCCGGGTCAAGCGCTATGTCGCCAAATACACGATCAACCCGGCATTGACCCATGGGTTGGCCGAGCACATTGGCTCGGTCGAGACCGGCAAGCTCGCCGATCTCGTGCTGTGGTCGCCGGCGTTTTTCGGGGTCAAGCCCGACCTGGTGCTGAAATCGGGAACGATCGCCGCGGCCTTGATGGGCGATCCCAACGCCTCGATCCCGACCCCGCAGCCGGTGCATTACCGGCCGATGTTCGGCGCTTTCGGCCGCGCGTTGTCGGCCTCGGCGGTGACGTTCCTGCCGGCGATCGCGATCGAGCGCGGCGTCGCTCATCAGCTCGGCCTCCAGCGCACGGTCATGCCGGCGCACGGCATTCGCGCGATCGACAAGAGCCGCATGGTTCACAACACCGCGATGCCGCGGATCGAGGTCGATCCCGAGACCTACGAGGTCCGCGCCGACGGGGTGCTGTTGACCTGTGAGCCCGCGACCGTCCTGCCGCTCGCGCAGCGCTATTTCCTTTATTGAGCCTCAATGGCCATCCTTTTCCATATCGTCATTGCGAGCGTAGCAAAGCAATCTGGCCCCGAGGACGCCTCATCCGACCGAGATTTCTTCGTCGCCGACGGCTCCTCGCAATGACGGCCGGCTGACAAGATGCGGCGGGCGATCGCGGTGCACCATCGCGGCCATTGGCGGCAGGAGGCGGCGCTCGACACGGTGACCCTCGCCTACCTCGACCGCCATCGCCGCCGCATCCGGCTCGTCGCCAATTCGGGCGAGATTTTTTTGCTCGATTTGCCGCGGGCCCATCATCTCGCCGACGGCGATGGCCTCGAACTCGACGGCGGCGGTTTTATCCGCGTACGCGCGGCGGCGGAGCCGGTGCTCGACATCGAGGCCGAGGATCGCGCCGCCCTGCTGCGGATCGCCTGGCATCTCGGCAACCGGCATTTGCCGTTGCAGGCGATTGGGGACCGCCTGCGCATCCGCGCCGATCATGTCATCGCCGAGATGGTAGCCGGCCTCGGCGGCCGGCTGACCGCATCCGACGCTCCGTTCGATCCCGAAGCCGGCGCCTATGCCGCCACCGAGCCGCATCATCATGACCAGGATGGCTAAAGACGGCGGGACCGATACTGCGGTCGTACCGGCGGCGATCGACGCCCCCGGCGGGGCCTGGCCTGCGCCGGGAAAACCGGACGCGTCTCACCGCTCTCTTTCGAACTTCGGCTTGTACCGCCTTCTCGCCTGGCTTTCGCCGGCGTTTCCAGTCGGCACCTTCAGTTATTCGCACGGGCTCGAAGCCGCGGCGGAAAGCGGTGCCGTCCGCGATCGCACGTCGTTGCAAGTCTGGATCGCCGCGGTCCTCGCGCACGGCAGCGGGCGCGTTGACGCCGACGTTTTGCACGACGCCCATCGTGCCGCCGAGGCCGGCGATCTCGCGGGATTGGCCGCCGTCAACCAGCGCGGTCTCGCCTATCGCGCGACCGCCGAATTGGCGCTCGAGACCGCCGCCCAGGGCGAGGCGTTTCTCGCGACGTGCCGCGCCGCCTGGCCGGACGGATTTCTCGATCGATGGGCCGCGGCGGGCGAAAGCATTTGCTATCCCGCGGCCGTCGGCGCCGCGACGGCGCGTGCCGGGGTCCCGCTCGGCGACGCGCTGTTGGGATATCTGCACGCGATGGCGGCCAATCTGGTTTCCGCCGGGTTGCGCCTCGGCATCATCGGCCAGACCGACGGTCAGCGGATTCTGGCCGTGCTCGAACCGGTCGTCATCGCGACGGCAACGGACGCGATGACCCGCGATCCGGCCGATTTCGGCGCCGCGACCTTTGCCGTCGACCTCGCCTCGATGGCGCACGAAACCCAATACACGAGGCTGTTCCGCTCATGAGCAACGACGAAAGGCGCGATCCGCTGCGGGTCGGGATCGGCGGACCGGTCGGCTCGGGCAAGACCGCGCTGATGGATTGGCTGTGCAAAGGGATGCGCGGCCGTTTTGAGATCGCCGCCATTACCAACGACATCTACACCCGCGAGGACGCCGAATTCCTGACCAAGAGCGGCGCCCTGCCGCCCGAGCGCATCCGCGGCGTCGAGACCGGCGGCTGCCCGCATACCGCGATCCGCGAGGACGCCTCGATCAATCTCGCCGCCGTCGCCGAGATGCACCGCCTCTTTCCGGATCTCGATCTGATCCTGATCGAGTCGGGTGGTGACAACCTCGCCGCGACCTTCTCTCCCGAACTCGCCGATCTGACGATCTATGTCATCGACGTAGCCGCCGGCGACAAAATC
>DATMKU010000041.1:0-3197 GCA_035570935.1 Allostellaceae bacterium | reverse complement strand
GGCCCAGCCGGATTTGCGGCTCGCGGCGTTTGTCGCTGCCTCGGGATCGGCCGGCACCCTCGCCGCCGGCGATTACCTGAAGGCGGAACTGGGCGCCCAGATCGTCGCGGTCGAGGCGAGCGAATGCCCGACCCTGCTGCGCAACGGATATGGCGAGCACAACATTCAGGGCATCGGCGACAAGCATGTGCCGCTGATCCACAACGTGATGAATACCGATGTCGTGGTCGGCGTCTCCGACGAGAGCACCGCGGCGCTCGACCTGTTGTTCAACAGCGAAACCGGGCGCGGATATCTGATCGGCCGCCGGCGGATCGACCCGGCGCTCGCCGCCGATCTGCGGCTGTTGGGCCTCTCGGGCATCGCCAACCTCGTCGCCGCGATCAAGCTCGCCAAACGCTTCGGTCTCGGTGCGACCGATCTGGTCGTGACCGTCGCTACAGATAGTGCCTCGCTTTACCGCAGCGAGCGGCAAAAATACCGCGCCGACCGCTATCCCGACGGCTTCGACGAGGTGAGCGCCGGCGAGATATTCGGCCGGCATCTGCTCGGCGTCGCCGACAACGATTTGCTCGAATTGACCCACCACGAACGCTCGCGGATTTTCAACCTCGGCTATTACACCTGGGTCGAGCAGCAAGGGGTGGCGCTCGCGGATTTCGAGCGGCGCCGGTCGCAGGGATTTTGGGCCGGATTGCACCAGACGCTTCCCGCCCTCGACGCGCTGATCGCCGAGTTCAACGCCACGGCCGGTTTCGCCGGCATCGATTGAGCCTCGCGGCGGTTTGAGCGCCGGCCGCCGAAGACGCGAAAACCGCCTTCCTGAAGATTGTCATCGACTTTGGCCGCAGAGTTGCGAACCGGCGCTAATATAACGATCCACGTGACAAGACTGTTCAAGAAACAAACTCTCGATGCCGCAAACCAGCCCGCTATCCCCTCGGGGGGATTCGGACCACTGTTTGGTCACAACGCCGCGTTAACCAGGCGCCGCTTGCTGATAGCGAAGCCGGATCTTGAGTAGGTGGCCGGTTTTGGTCTTCAACATCGGAGATGGTCGTTGGTCGGGAAAGAGTTTGGCTCCGTAGGCGGCGCGCGCTCGCGAACCGGATCGGCGGCGCCGTGCGCCATGCGGCCCGACATCGGCACTCTCGAAGCAGTGCGGATCGGCACCGGCGAACCAACCTCTATCGGCGTTGACGGTGCGGCGATCCCGGTCCGCAAATACGTGGTCGACGGGAAGACGCGGTATACTGTTTGGCTCAATTCCCATAACCTGACGGTCAAGTTCGCCGTCGGCGACGATGCCGGTCTGGCCACCTTTACATTGGCAAAATGCGTTTCCTGCAATCCTTTGATTTCCCAGATGGGCACCCGATAGCCGCGGACATCTCCGCGCCGCTGCCGCGGCGGGCGGGGAGGCACCGGTCGCCAGCAGCGACCGAAGCGGGCTTGGAGAGAGCTCGTTGACCCTCGGCTACGACGAACTTTCCCGCCGCACCCGCGAGCGCGACCGCAGCCTGCGCGAAAAGGTCATGTCGCTCGACGAGGCCGCGGCACTGGTGCCGGACAGCGCCTTGGTCGGGATCGGCGGCAGCACCCTGTCGCGCACGCCCTTGGCGATGGTCTGGGCGTTGATCCGCGCCGGGCGTCATGACCTTGTTTGCGCGCGCGGCATCAGTTCGAGCGAAGGCGAGCTGCTGTTTGCCGCCGGCATCAGCCGCCACCTGATCACGAGCTGGTTCAGCCTCGGCATCGTCTGGGGCGTCTCGCGCATCATGCGCGCCTATACCGAAAGCAATCGCGCGAAATTCGAAGAATGGAGCCATATGGCGATGGGGCTGCGCTTTCGCGCGGGCGCGATGGGCGTGCCGTTTCTGCCGATGCGCTCGATGCTGGGCTCGGGCGTGATCGCCCAATTGCCCGATGCGAAGGCCATCGATTGCCCGTTCACCGGCGAAAAACTGGTTCTGGTGCCGGCATTGAACCCGGATTTCGCGTTGATCCATGTTCAGCGCTGCGACGCTTTCGGCAACGCCCAGATCGACGGCCTGCCGTTTATGGATCTCGATCTGGCGTTGGCGGCAAACCGGGTGATCCTGACTACCGAACGCATCGTCTCGAACGACCAAATCCGCCGCCGTCCCGACCACACCAAGATCCCGTTTTTTACCGTGGACGCGGTCGTCGAAGTGCCGTTCGGCTGTGCGCCGCATGAATGTTTCGGCGTTTACGAGCCGTTGTTCGACCATCTCGACCGCTATGCCGCGAGCCTGAAACCGGACGCCGAAAAGGGAATGCGCGATTATCTAGAACGATATTTTTACGAGCCGAAATCCTGGACCGAATATCTCGACCGCATCGGCCTTGCCGAGTTGCTCGCTGCCGCCCGCCGGGGAAAAAGCATCTATGACGACTGACGCCGCCCGCTATACCGCGAGCGAGTTGCTCGCGGTGATGAGCGCACGGCTGTTGCGCGACGGGCAAATCGTCTTTGCCGGGGTCGGCATTCCGCTGCTGGCGGCAACCTTGGCGCAGCGGCTGCACGGACCGGGCCTGACCATCCTGTTCGAGGGCGGTACGATCGGCGCCTATGTCGAACCCGGCCAATTGCCGCCTTCGACCAACGAACAGCGCTGCACCCGCCACGCCAATATGGTGCTCGGCAGCACCGACGTACTGCTGTTGTTGCAGCGCGGCTATGTCGATATCGGGTTTATGGGGGGCGCCCAGATCGACCAGTACGGCAATCTCAACAGCTCGTTCATCGGCAGCCCGGAGCGCCCGACGACGCGCCTGCCGGGGACCGGCGGCGGCAACGACATCGCCAGCCTGACGCAGATGATCGTGGCGATGAGGCACGAGAAGCGCCGCTTTGTCGAACATGTCGATTTTATTACCAGCCCGGGTTTTCTGGCGGGTGGCGACAGCCGGCGCGCGGCCGGGCTGGTTGCCGGCGGCATGTTCCGGGTGGTGACCGATCTCGCCCTTCTCGGCTTCGAAGAGGTTTCGAAGCGCATGCAGGTGCTGGCGTTGCACCCCGGCGTCACCGCCGCGGAAGTGCAGGCCAATACCGGCTTTGCGCTGCTGACGGCGCCCGACCTGCCGGTCACCGATCCGCCGAGCGACGACGAATTGGCGGTGCTGCGCCATCTCGATCCCGACCGCCTCTACACCGCCTGAGGTCGATTCTTGGC
>DATMKU010000040.1:0-4073 GCA_035570935.1 Allostellaceae bacterium | reverse complement strand
CGGCGACAGCGGCAAGGAAACTTATCGGCGCTTCTGCCCGGAATGCGGGTCGCCGCTGATCGACGAGGCCGAGATTATGCCCGGCGTCGTCATGGTGCTGACCGGCACGCTCGACGATGCGAGCTGGGTCAAGCCGACGATGGAGATCTTTTGCGACAGCGCGCAGCCTTGGGTCAAGCTCGGGGGCGGCTTGCAGAGCTTCCCAAAGATGCCGCCGGCCGGCTGAGCCTCAGCGGCCGACCGATAATGACGATTTCAGCATCAGCTAAAGCTTGATCGTCATTCCCGCGAAGGCGGGAACCCAGAGTGGCGAGTGCCGAGCTGTCCGCTTGCTCAAGCCGGAGCGGGGCAGTGGACCCGTCCGCGCCAAGGGCAGCCGCAAGCTTCTGAGGCATTGCGCCCCATTTCGGCGGTCGGAACGTCACACCGGCGGGCGGTTGACCGTCACCACCCGCCAGCCATGGCCCATGCCGGGGCCGCCGACGTGGTCGATGCGGGTCAGCGAGCAATTGTCGATCGCAAAGGCGAGGGCGGCTTCCGGGTCGAGGTCGAGCGCCGTGGCGAGCGCCGCCCGGATCGTCCCGCCATGCGCGACGGCGATGATGTCATGCCCGGCATGGGCCTCGACCAGGCGGCGGATCGCGCGCGACACCCGCTCGATGACGGCGACAAAGCTTTCCCCGCCGGGCGGCGTCTCGTGCGCCGGGGCGTGCCAAAAGCGGTGGAACGCGCCGTTTCGCCGTCCGCTCAACTCGTCATAGGTGAGGCCTTGCCAGTCGCCGAGATGCTGCTCGGCGAGATCGGCGACTGCCAGGATCTCGGGTCCGGCGATCGCGGCCGGCCCCGGCAGCCTGGCGCGGACGATGGCGGCGGCGGTCTCGTGGGTGCGGCGCAAATTGCTCGCGACCCAAACCGCCCGACGCGGCAATTGCGTGGCGAGGCCGGCGAACGCGGCCGTCCCGGAACAATCGCAGGAAAGATCGGACTGGCCGTAGATGCGGCCATCATGGGCGACCGGGGCATGGCGAACCCACCAGAAACGGGTCGATTTCTGCGCGGCCTTCCCTCGATCGCCGCCGGCGGCGAGCCATGCCAGGGTGCCGGTTTCGCGCAGCGCGGAGGCGTCGTTCATCGCAGCCCCGTTGCCGCGAGCAGCATCGCGATCTCGCCGATCTGCTGAAAGGCGCCGAGGGTATCGCCGGTGTAGCCGCCGATCCGGCGCCGTGCTGTCGCCGCCGCGATGGCAACCGCCGCCGCTGCGATCGCGATCGCGATTACGCCATGTAGCGGGCCGAGCGCCGCCGCGCCGATTGCGAACGCGATCGCGAGCGCCGCGACCACTGAAGCCGGGCGCGGCCGTCCGGCAGCGGCGCCGAGCCCGTCACGGCGCGCCGGCGGCAACGCCCACATCGCCGCCGCCAGCAATGCCCGCGAGCCGGCATGCGCCGCCACCAGCGCCAAGCCGGCGAACACCACCTCGCCGATTTGCGCTAGGGCTGAGGCGCGCAGGGCGACGCTCAGCACCAAGGCCAATACCGCGAAGGTGCCGTGCCGGCTGTCGCGCATGATCGCCAGCCGGCGGTCGCGGTCGGCGCCGCCGAACAGCCCGTCGGCCGAATCGGCGAGCCCGTCCTCGTGCAATGCCCCGGTCAGCACCAGGCTGGCCGTCACCGCCAGCAGCGCCGCGGGCCAGTCGCCGAGCCCGATCAGTTGGGCGATCACAAAGACAAAGGCGGCGACCGCGCCGACGCCCGCGCCGACCAGCGGAAACGCCCAGGCGGCTTGGGCGAGCTGCCAGTCGGCCTCGGCGGGGGTCCCGATCGGGATGCGCGTGAAAAAGGCGACGGCCATGGCGAACCCGGCGACGAAGCCCGGTCGCCGGCCGATCGATTGCTCGGGGGCGCTCATCGCTACGACGATAACCGAAGCCGTCCGCGGATCGTCCGGGTTTTTCCGCTTGGGGCGGCGGCATGATTGGGACAGGATCGGCGGGCAGCGGAGCACTTGCCGATGAACGAACCGGTCGTCAGCCTCGACGAGATTCGCGCGCTCTCGACCCAGTTGCCCGGACCCGATCTCGAAGCCGGCACTGCCGCGGCGGCGCGTCAGGCCCAGCTGACCAAACCCGCGGGGTCGCTCGGGCGGCTCGAGGAGCTGGCGGTCTGGCTGGCGACATGGCAGGCGCGTCACCCGCCGCGGCTCGACCATCCGCGCACGGTCGTTTTTGCCGGCAATCACGGCGTTGCGGCGCGCGGCGTCTCGGCCTATCCGGCCTCGGTCACCGCCCAGATGGTGCAGAACTTTATCGCCGGCGGGGCGGCGGTAAACCAGCTTTGCCGAATCGTCGACGCCGATCTGCGGGTCTACGAGATGAACCTCGACCAGCCCACCGGCGACATCGTCGAGGGGCCGGCGATGACCGAAGAGGAATGCGCGCGGGCGATGGCCTACGGCATGATGGCGGTCGAGCCCGGCATCGACGCCTTGGCGTTGGGCGAGATGGGCATCGGCAACACCACCTCGGCCGCTGCGCTGTGCGCCGGGTTGTTCGGCGGCGACGCGGTGCTGTGGACCGGCCCCGGAACCGGCGTCGCCGGGGAAGCGCTCGACAACAAGCGCCGCGCGGTGGCACGGGCGGCGGCATTGCACCGCCCGGCGGCGCGCGATCCGCTCGACTTGCTAAGACGGCTCGGCGGCCTCGAATTGGCGGCAATCGCCGGCGCGGTCATGGCGGCGCGGCTCGGCCGGGTGCCGGTGGTGCTCGACGGCTTCACCGCGACTGCCGCCGCGGCAGTGTTGTTCGCCGCCGATCCGCAGGCACTCGACCATTGCATCGTCGCCCATGTCTCGGCCGAGCCCGGACATCGGGTTCTCCTCGAACATCTGCGCCAGCGGGCGCTTCTAGATCTCGGCATGCGGCTCGGCGAGGCTTCCGGCGCGACCCTTGCTTTGGGTGTGCTGAAGGCGGCAATCGCCTGCCACAACGGCATGGCGACCTTTGACGAGGCCGGGGTCAGCGGTCCCGCCTAACCTAACTGACGCCCGACGACTTCGGGTTCGACCGCGCCGCGAGTTTCACATAAGCTTGCCGCTAAAGCCGATAGGCGCAGGGAGACAATGGGAGATGAGAGCAAGAGGCGCGCCCGGCGCCGCCCCGATGGCAGGGCGGTAGCGGCGGGGAATTCGCGAGAGCCAGCCGATAATCGGCCGGGCCATATGGGCGCCGATCCGATGGAACCGCGGTCCGCGACGGCCGCCGCTCGCCCGTCCGGCGGCATCGACGGACGAGCAGAAGCGATCCGGCAACGCCCGCGTCGCCGGCTGACCTGGCCGTTGCGCGGGCTGCTCGCCGCGTCGCTGGCGGTACCGGCGCTCTTGCTGGCGCTCGCCGCCTGGCAGAATTTTCGCCTTGTCGAGGGCGAGGCCGAGAAGCGGGTGACGATCGAAGCCGGTGAGCTCGACGAGCACGACCTTGGCGCATTCAAGATCTACCCGATGGTGCTCAACTGGATCGACGAACGGATCCGCGGCGAGGATTGGGACCAGGTCGAGCGCGACCCGGACGTCCACCACTTGTTGGCAAATCTCGAAACTCTGCCGCAGATCAACACGATCTGGGTCGTCGATGCTGCCGGCCATATTCGCAGCGGTGGACGGCTCTATCCCGCTCTGGCCGATGCCAGCATGGCCCAAGACGACGCGTTCGCCGCGCAGCGGCAAAGTGGAGCCGGGGTATTTGTTGGGCATCAACATGTCGACCCGTTGACCCACGACCCGGTATTCGACGTGAGCCGCCGGGTGACCACCGCGGACGGAAGCTTTGCCGGGGTCATCATTTTGTCCGCCAGTCCGCGCTATTTCCACAACTTCTACGCCAGGATCTCGGACGAAAAAGAGTTTGCCGCCTGTCTCTTGCGCCTCGACGGATCGGTCTTGGCGGGCTTTCCCGACAACGGGGCGCCGCGGGCGTTCGACCCGAAAAGCGCGTTCATGCGGGCGATTGCGTCGGCCCCGGACGGTTCGCCGTTCCGGGTCGCATCGGTGGGGGACGGGATCGAGCGCGTTTACGCCCT
>DATMKU010000039.1:0-5952 GCA_035570935.1 Allostellaceae bacterium | reverse complement strand
TTTGGCCCCCGAGGGCATTGCCCGCGCCGCCGGCCTCACGGGCAAGCTCCGGACGATTTTCCGGGCCGCGGCCGAGGTCAACCGGGCGATCTTTTTCTCGGCCGCGATCATCATCGCCGGCTTTGTCCCGCTGTTCACCTTATCAGGGGTCGAAGGGCACATTTTTGGCCCGATGGCGCGGACCTATGCCTATGCAATCGCCGGCGGCTTGATTGCGACCTTCACGATATCGCCAGCACTGAGCGCCGTACTGCTGCCCGTAGGGATCGAGGAGGTGGAAACCTTCGTCGTCCGCGGGATGCGTCGCGTCTACCAGCCGATTCTCGAATTCGCGCTGGCGAACCGCATCCTGACGTTGGGCAGCGCGGCGATCGTGTTTGGTTTAGCGTTGGCGGCGGTGCACGGGCTCGGGCTCGAATTCCTGCCACACCTCGAGGAGGGCAATTTGTGGGTCCGAGCGACGATGCCGCCCTCGATTTCGCTCGAAGAGGGCAACGGCTATGTCAACCGCATGCGGCGTCTGATCCACGGTTTTCCCGAGGTCGTAACCGTCGTCTCACAGCATGGCCGGCCGGATGACGGCACCGACGCCACCGGGTTTTTCAACGCCGAGTTCTTTGTGCCGCTCAAGCCGTTCGACAAATGGCCCGCCGGGGTCGACAAGGCAGCGCTGACGCGCGACATGAACCGCGCTCTCGAAGCACAATTCCCCGGAGTTGAATTCAATTTCTCGCAGTATATCGAAGACAACGTCGAAGAAGCCGCTTCGGGCGTCAAAGGCGAGAACTCGGTCAAGCTGTTCGGCAACGATCTTGCCACCCTGGAGCGAACCGCGAACAAGATCGAGGAGGCAATGCAGCATGTGCCCGGGATTACCGACCTCGCCGTCTTCAACTCTTTGGGCCAGCCGACGGTTCGGATCGACATCGACCGAGTGCGCGCCGCGCGCTACGGGCTGAGCCCTGGCGACGTCAACGCGACTGTGTCGGCGGCGATCGGCGGCCAAGCCGCGGGCAACCTTTACGAAGAGGGCAGCGACCGCAACTTTCCGATCATCGTACGGCTGGCGCCGCAATTCCGCGAGAGTCTGTCGGCGATTCGTCGCATCGCGATCGCCGCGCCGAGCCCTAACGGCAACGGCATTGTGCCGATCCCGCTGACCGACGTGGCCGACGTCAAGCTCGTCTCGGGCGCCTCGTTTATCTACCGCGAGCAGCAGGAGCGCTATATCCCGGTCAAGTTCAGCGTGCGCGGCCGCGATCTCGGCGGCGCGGTGCGGGAAGCGCAGCAACGGATCGCCAAAGACGTGCGGCTGCCGCCCGGCTATCGTCTCGAATGGGTCGGCGAGTTTGGCGAATTGCAGGACGCGATCGCGCGTCTGTCGGTTGTCGTGCCGTTGAGCCTCGGGTTGATGGGGGTGCTGCTGTTCGTCAATTTCGCCTCGCTGACCGACACCGTGTTGGCGGCGAGCGTGATGCCGATGGCGCTGATCGGCGGGATCTTTGCATTGTACATGACCGGCACGCCGTTCAGCGTGTCGGCGGCGATCGGCTTTGTCGCGCTGTTCGGCATCGCCGCGATGGACGGCATCATCGTCATTTCCTACTTCAACAAACTTATTGTCGATGGCGTCGCGCGCGCCGAGGCGATCCGCCACACGTGTGAGGTGCAGATGCGGCCGGTGGTGATGACCTGCGCCGCGGCCGGTGTCGGCCTGTTGCCGGCGGCGATGTCGACCGCGATCGGCAGTCAGGTGCAAAAGCCGCTGGCGTTGGTGGTGGTCGGCGGCGTGCTGCTGGCGCCGGTGCTGATCATGTTGCTGTTGCCGGTGCTGATCGACATGTTCTCGCGGCGGCAAAAGCCGGCTGAGGCGGCCGTACCGCAACCCGCAGCCGCCGAATAGGCGTCCGTACCGTCGTGCTAAGGTGTTTGCGCCGAACCGCGTGCCTCGGCGCAGGGCTGCTGCTCGTCGGCTGCGAGATCGGCCCGGATTTCGAGCGGCCCGCGCCCCCAGACATCACCGGCTACACGGCGCAGCCGCTGGCCCGGCAAACCGCATCCGCGGATGTCGAGGGCGGTGCCGCGCAGCGCTTTGTGCAGGGTCTCGACATCCCCGGGCAATGGTGGACCCTGTTCCATTCGCCGGCCTTGAACGCGCTGGTCGATCAGGCGATCGCCGCCAACCCGACCCTGCCGGCGGCGCAGGCGGCGCTGCGCCAAGCCTGGGAAGACGTCTACGCCGCACAGGGGTCGCTGTTCCCGACCGTTACCGCCGGCTTTTCACCGAGCCGCAACAAGACCGCGACCGGCGCGGTGACGCCGGTTGCCGCCTCGGGCAACCCCTATTACAGCCTCTATACCGCGCAGCTGACGGTCTCTTACATGCCGGACGTGTTCGGCGGCACGCGGCGCCAGATCGAATCCTTGGTGGCGAGCGCCGAAGCGCAGCGATTTGAGCTCGAAGCCACCTATCTGACCTTGACGTCCAACGTCGTCGCCGCGGCGGTGCAGGAGGCATCGTTGCGCGGGCAGATCGCGGCGACCGAGGAAATCGTCAAAATCGCGGCTCAATCACTGGACATCCTGCGCAAGCAGCTGGCGCTCGGCGCGGTCGCCGGCGCCGATGTGGCGGCGGTGGAAGCGAGCCTGGCGCAGGCCCAGGCGACATTGCCGCCGCTGCAAAAGCAGCTGGCGGTAGAGCGCGACTTGTTGACCGCGCTGATCGGACGGTTTCCGAGCCAGGAACCGGCCGAAAAATTCGACCTCGCGGCACTGCAATTGCCGCGCGACCTGCCGGTGAGCCTGCCGTCGAAGCTCGTCGAGCAGCGCCCCGATGTGCGCTCCGCCGGGGCCGAGGTGCATGCCGCCAGTGCCTTGATCGGCGTCGCCATCGCCAACCGGCTGCCGCAATTCACCCTGACCGCCAACCCCGGCGCCTCGTCGATCCAGATCGGCCAATTGTTTATGACCCCCGGCACCGCGTTTTGGACATTGGCCGGCAATGTGACGCAGACGGTGTTCGACGCCGGCACCCTGTTGCACAGGCAGCGTGCCGCCGAGGCCGCTTTCGACGAGGCGGCGGCCGAGTACCGCAGCACCGTCATCGCCGCACTGCAGAATGTCGCCGACACCCTGCACGCGCTGCAATCGGACGCCGACACGCTGACCGCGACCTCCGCCGCCGAGCGCGCCGCATTCGCCAGCCTTGAAATCGCGCGCCGCCAATTAGAACTTGGCGCGCTCGGCTATCTCGGGCTGCTGACCGCCCAGAATGCGTACGAGACGGCGCTGATCGCCCTCGTCCAGGCGCAGGCGAGCCGCTATGCCGACACCGCCGCCCTGTTCCAGGCGTTGGGCGGCGGCTGGTGGAACCGCAGCGATGAGAGCCCACCCGCGAGGGCGGCCGTCGATCTCGTTCCGTGAGCGCGTGCGAATTGATCCCAGCGGCGGTGTCTGGTGCGCGGCACCCAGGGGTGACGGCGAGCAGGCGGCAGGCGGACATTCGGGCGGGTTGCGGTGACGGCGTTGCGCTATAGTCGGGCCTCTGACGGAAACTGACCGCGGAAAGGAAAGCGCGATGACACTGACCCTCGACGACGCCAACCGCATCCTGCGCGGCGCTTTGAAAAAGGCGCAGGAGCTGAACATCAAGGTGAGTGCCGCGGTGTGCGACGCGGGCGGCCGCCCGATCGCGTTGCAGCGGATGGATGGTGCGATCTGGGCTAGCGCCTATGGCAGCCAGGGCAAGGCGGTGGCCTCGGCCGCGTTTGGCCGGCCGAGCGGCGAGATGGCGGCGCGGGCCGACCAGCCGACCCCGCGCGGCATCGCCGCGGCCGAGGGCGGCCACATGATCATGGGCCAGGGGGCGGTGCCGATCATCAGGAACGGTGTGGTCGAAGGCGCCTGCGGCGTCGGCGGCGGGACCTCGCAGCAGGACGAAGACTGCGCCCGCGCCGGGGTCGAGCAATTGTAGCGGCCAGCCCGCGGGACCGCTGCGGCGATGACCCCGGCATCGGGTGAGAACCTGCGGATCGGGCAAATCTCGCGACAAAGCTGGTCGGCCGGGCGCTATGCTGAGACCGCGCATTTTGTCCCGGCATTGGGGGTGGCGGTGCTGGAATTGCTGGCGCCGGCGGCGGGGGAGCACATCCTTGATCTGGGCTGCGGCGACGGGGTGCTGACCGAAAAGATTACCGCCGCCGGTGCGACCGTCGTCGCCGTCGACGCCGCGCCGGACATGGTCGCTGCGGCCCGGGCGCGCGGGCTCGAGGCGCGGGTCGTCGCCGGTCAGGATTTGGATTTCGACCGCACCTTCGACGCGGTGTTCTCGAATGCGGCATTGCATTGGATGCGACCGGCGGAAAAAATTCTCGCCGGCGTTTACCGCGCGCTGAAGCCGGGCGGCCGTTTTGTCGCCGAGATGGGTGGCCACAACAACACCGCGGCGATCATCGTCGCCCTCGGCGCCGTGCTCGGGCGCCGCGGCCTCGACGCGCAGCGGCTGAGCCCGTGGTATTTTCCGTCGGCCGAGGCCTACGGCGAAAAGCTCGCAGCCGCCGGGTTTTCGCTCGACGACATCCGCATCGTCCCGCGGCCGACCCCGCTCCCGGCCGGGCTCGAAGCCTGGCTCGAGACGTTTGCCGATGACTTTTTCGGCGCCCTGCCGCCGTCGGACCAGGCCGCCGCCCGCAGCGAGGTTGTCGAGCTGTTGCGCCCGGTGCTGGCCGACGAACGCGGCACCTGGATCGCCGATTACGTCCGCCTGCGATTTCGCGCCGTGCGTCCCCGCTGAGTGCCGCACGACGTTTCGCTAATCTCGACGATCGCGGTCGGGCTGGCGCTGGCCTTCGCCGGGGGTTTTGCCGCGGTCCGGCTGGGCGTGCCGCCGATCGTCGGCTATCTGCTCGCCGGCGTCGCGATCGGCCCGTTCACCCCGGGTTATGTCGGGGACATGCGCCTTGCCCCGCAGCTTGCCGAAATCGGCGTCATGCTGTTGATGTTTGGGGTTGGGATGCATTTTTCGATCCGCGACCTGGTCGCCGTCTATCGGATCGCGGTGCCGGGTGCGATAGGACAGATCGCGGTCGCGACGGCGCTCGGCATCGCGGTATCGCGATTGTGGGGCTGGACGATCGGCGCCGGCCTGGTTTTCGGGCTGGCGCTGTCCGTCGCGAGCACCGTCGTCATGCTGCGCGCGCTCGAAGAGCGCGGGATGTTGGACCTGCCCGACGGCCGCATCGCGGTCGGCTGGCTAATCGTCGAAGACCTGCTCACGGTCGCGGCACTCGTCATTCTCCCGATCATGGCGGCGGCGCTCGCCGGCGGCCCGATATCGGTGGGAGGGCTTGCCCTGCTGCTCGCCCTGACCTTTGGCAAGGTCGCCTGTTTCATCGCCTTGATGCTGGTGGCCGGGGCGCGCGCCTTGCCGTGGCTGCTCGAACAGGTCGTGCGCAGCGGGTCGCGCGAGTTGTTCACCTTGGCGGTCGTCGCCGCGGCACTCGGCATCGCCTTTGCAGCCTCGGAGCTGTTTGGGGTGTCGTTTGCGCTTGGCGCGTTTTTCGCCGGCATCGTCGTCAACGAAAGCGACCACGGCCACCGGGCGGCCGAGCAGGCAAAACCGCTCGAAGACGCCTTTGCCGTGCTGTTTTTTCTGTCGGTCGGAATGCTGTTCGATCCCGGGATTTTGCTCAGACACCCGGTTCAAGTGCTGGCTGTGCTCGCGGTCATTCTGCTCGGCAAATCGGCGGTCGCGTTTGCAATTGTGCGCATCGGCGGGTATCCGGCGACGACCGCGCTGACCGTCTCGGCGAGCCTCGCGCAGATCGGCGAATTTTCGTTTATGCTCGCCGCTCTCGGCACTTCGCTCGGCCTGCTCAGCGTCGAGGGTCAGAATCTGCTCCTCGCCGGCGCGCTGATTTCGATCACCTTGAACCCGGCCGCCTTCCGCGTCGC
>DATMKU010000038.1:0-2973 GCA_035570935.1 Allostellaceae bacterium | reverse complement strand
GCCTTGATGATGCAGGAGCTGTTCGCGAGGAAGACCGGGCTGTGCGGCGGCAAAGGCGGATCGATGCACATCGCCGATCTCGACCGCGGCATGCTCGGCGCCAACGGCATCGTCGGCGGCGGCCCGCCGCTCGCCGTCGGCGCGGCGCTCACCGCCAAGACCCTCGGCCGCAACACCGTTGCGGTGTCGTTCACCGGCGACGGTGGCTCGAACCAGGGCACCACCTTCGAGGCGATGAACATGGCCGTGGTGCTGAAACTGCCGGCGATATTCGTGTTCGAGAACAACCAATACGGCGAAGGCACCGCATTCGAGTACGCGGTCGGCAGCCGCGACATCGCCGGGCGCGCTGCCGGTTTCGGATTGCCCGCAGTCAAGGTCAACGGCGACGATTTCTTCGAGGTGCATGAGGCGGCGCGCGAGGCGGTCGAGCGCGCCCGGACGGGCGGCGGGCCGAGCGTAATCGAGGTCGACACCTGCCGCTTCTACGGCCATCACTCGGGCGATGCGCAACTCTATCGCGCCAAGGACGAAGTGCGCAGTCTGCGGGAAGACCGCGATTGCCTCAAGCATTTCCGCCGCCGGGTCGGCGAGGCCGGGCTGCTCGACGGGGCAGAGCTCGACCGTGTCGAGAGCGAAGTTGCCGCACTGATCGACCATGCGGTCGAGGTGGCAAGGGCGGCCCCACCTCCCGATTCGGAAGCTCTGTTGCGCGACGTCTACGCCTCTTACTGAGGGAGCGCGAGATGGCACTCAAATCGATCCGCCAGGCGCTCAACGAAGGGCTCGCGCAGGAAATGCGCCGCGACCCGCGCGTTGTCGTGATCGGCGAGGACGTCGCAGGGGGCGCCGGCTCGCAGGGGCAGCGCGACGCCTATGGCGGTGTGCTCGGCGTGACGAAAGGGCTCTTTGGCGAATTCGGCGAGAGCCGGGTCATCGACACCCCGATCACCGAGTCGGCGATCATGGGAGCCGCCGCCGGCGCCGCGGTCACCGGGCTGCGCCCGGTCGCCGAGCTGATGTTCTGCGATTTTCTCGGCGTCTGCTTCGACCAGATCCTCAATCAGGCGGCCAAGTTCCGCTACATGTTCGGCGGCAAGGCCAAGACGCCGCTCGTCATCCGCACAATGATCGGCGCCGGGCGCAGCGCCGCGGCGCAGCACTCGCAAAGCCTCTACCACATCTTCACCTCGGTGCCGGGGCTCAAATGCGTCGTGCCGTCCAATGCCTATGACGCCAAGGGCCTGTTGATCCAGGCGATCCGCGACGACGACCCGGTGATCTTCTGCGAACACAAGCTGATGTACGATTTGCGTACCGAAGTCCCCGACGAGCCCTATACGATCCCGTTCGGCGAAGCCAACATCGTCCGCGACGGCGACGACGTCACGGTCGTCGCGCTCGCCCGCATGGTGCATTACGCCGGCGAGGCGATCGATACGCTCGCCAAGGAGGGGATCGAGTGCGAGCTGATCGATCCGCGGACGACCTCGCCGCTCGACGAGGAGACGATCCTCGAGAGTGTCGAGCGCACCGGCCGGCTCGTTGTCGTCGACGAGGCGACGCCGCGCTGCAGCATGGCAGCGGACATCGCCGCGCTCGTCGCCGACAAGGCCTTCGCGTTCCTGAAAGCTCCGGTCAAGCGCGTGACGGCACCGCACACTCCCGTCCCGTTCGCGCCGTCCCTGGAAAAGCTTTACATTCCGAGCCCCGAGCGGATCGCCGAGGCAGTGCGCAAAGTTCATGGGTACGCGAGGTGACGCCGGTCATTGCGAGGAGCGCAGCGACGAAGCAATCTCGATGGGCCGAGTTAATCTGCCCGAGATTGCTTCGCTGCGCTCGCAATGACAAGCAGGGCACTGCAAATGACGAGCCCTGAGATTACGGCGATCACGATGCCGAAATGGGGCTTGACGATGACCGAGGGCAAGGTTGTCGGCTGGCTCAAGCAGCAGGGGCAGAGCTTTGCCGAGGGCGAGGACCTCCTCGAGATCGAGACGACCAAAATCACCAACGTCATGGAAGCGCCGGCACGGGGCACCTTGCGGCGGATCGTGGCGCCGGCGGGTGCGACCTTGCCGGTCGGTGCGTTGCTCGCGGTAGTCGCCCCCGAGGAGGTGGCGGACGGCGAGATCGATACCTTTGTCGCCGGCTTTGCTGTCCCCGAGCCGTCAGCCGAAGCGGCCGTCGACGCGGAAGCCGTAATGCCTCGCGAATTGGAGGCAGCCGGCCTGCGGCTGCGCTACCTCGCGCTCGGCGACGGCGACAGTGTCCCGGTTCTCTTGCTGCACGGCTTCGGCGCCGATCTCAACACCTGGATGTTCACGCAGCCTGCTCTGGCCGACGGGAGGCAGGTCATCGCCCTGGATCTGCCGGGCCATGGCGGATCCGGCAAGCAGCTGGACCGCGCCGATGCCGAGAGCTTAGCCGCAATCGTCGAGCACGCACTGAACGCGCTCGGCATCGAGCGGCTGCACCTCGTCGGACATTCGATGGGCGGCGGCATCGCCATTTCGTTCGCCGTGCGCGAGCCCGAGCGCGTGGCGACCCTGACCCTCATCTCGTCGGCCGCGCTCGGGCCGGAGATCAACGCGGCGTTCATCGACGGTTTTGTGCGCGCCGCGCGCCGGCGCGAGGCGATCGAGGCACTCAACCTCCTGGTCCACGATCCGGCGCTTGTCAGCCGCACGATGATTGAGGATGTGTTGCGCTACAAGCGACTGGACGGGGTGCCGGAGGCGTTGGCCGCTTTTGCCGAAGAATGGTTCCCCGGCGGCCGCCAACGCGTTGTCCTCGGCGACGCCGTCGCAGTGTTAAAACTGCCGGTGCAAATCATTTGGGGCCGGGAAGACCGCATCATCCCGGTCGCCCACGCCGAAGCGCTCGCATCACGCGTTCCCGTTCACATCCTCGAGCAAACCGGACACCTGCCGCACATGGAAAAAGCCGGCGAGGTCAATCGGCTGATAAAAA
>DATMKU010000037.1:0-13452 GCA_035570935.1 Allostellaceae bacterium | reverse complement strand
GCGGTCGAGGTCAGGCTGCCGGTGCGGAACGTGCGCCTCGGAACCGGCGAATTCTTCGGCGAAATGGCCTTGCTGACGGGCCGGCCGCGCCAAGCCGACGTTGTGGCGTTGAGCTACTGCCGGTTGCTGGTGCTGCGAAAGGCCGACTTCGATCGCTTCGTCACGGCGAACCCCGATGCCGGAGCGGCCATCAACCGCGTTGCGCAAACGCGGCTTGCGATGAACCGGGACGACCACGATCGCGCCGCGAGGCGGCGTCCTGACAGTACGCGCTCACCCTAACCGCCTTCCTGTTACCCAGTCGCACAGCCGGCGGAAGTGGGAACGGTCTCCACCGCCATCTCCCGAGCCTCTGCTAAGTGGCTCGGCTTCAGGAGCGACGAGCTCCCGCGGCCAGCCATTCTCCTGATGGACCACGGCATAGAAGCCGTCAACCATCAACTCGATCGTCGCCGGTGCCCCCGCACATTCCCGACGCGCATAGTCGATGACCGCGCGTAGACTCGCAAAATCTGTTGTCGGCTGTGCCGACAAGCCGCGCACGCTCCAGCTGCGGCCAATGTCATGGCAGATTTGCAGGCGCAAGGTCACAACCGCCACCGCTCAGTGCAAGACGCCATATGCCAGAATGAGAACGCATCGCAGCGCCACGATACCGAGAGCGACCAGCATCAGGATCAGCATGGTCTTGCCGACCTCGATCGCGATATCGAGTCGGCTTTGTTGCCGGCCAGCGCCAACAGCGCGGTTCGGCGCTCGTTGTGCGTGCGACAAGCCCACGGGTCGGCGTCTACCGAATTCCAACAAAGCCATGGTCCAACCTCAATCGCCCGCCCAGTGCGGCGCACTCTTAAAGAAGCGATCAGCGGATAAGTTTTCGAGACGAAACCCACACCCGCGCCATAAAGCGTGCATAAATTCGCTGGACGCGATCGGACGATGGCGCGGGCACTGGAAGCAGCGGTGGAGGTGCTTGACGGCGCTCTTGGTGGCAGACGGCAACCCGGCGCTTGGGGTGGTCGTGCTGCAGGATACGCTCAAGCCGAACATCGACGTCCGTATCGCCCCGCTGCGTCAGATGGGGCTGCGCACCATCATGATCACTGGCGATAACCGCCTGACTGCCGCTACCATCGCCAAGCGCGCCGGCGTCGACGATTTCCTGGCGGAAGCGACCCCGGAGGCGAAGCACGCCTTGCTGACAAGACGCGCCAAAACCCGGGCTGCGGTATGGCTTGTGCATCGCCCACTGGTGGATCAGGCTTTCGGCTGGTCGTCAGGCCGGGTCAGCAGGTGGCCACAGCCGGCCTTGTTTGCCCAATATTCCCAGGTGCGCCAGGTCTCGACCGAATAGGGGCTGTAGCCCCGATTGCGGGCCTCGATCTCACCTGGCGAAAGGTACGTGATCTCCCCGCCCAGCTGCCTCGCGCGCATCAGCGCCCGCGCGTTTCGCGGCAGGTAGACGGAGAGCCGTACGACCTCGATCAGCGAGCGGGCGGCAGAGGCAAAGCCATGGCCACGCATCAGCGCAACACTATTCGCACCGAGGCATTTCGCGAGATCGCTCGCCTGCGCCATGTTGGTCACGAGCAAGTTGGTATCGCCGAACTTCTCGGCGATGTCCCAGACGGGCACCCCGGCGCCGATAAAGCTTCCAGAGTGGATTACCGGCAGCAGCTTTGTCCGCTGGGCAATGCCAAAGGGCAGGGTGTCCTCGGCATGGGCATGGACCACGGCCATGACATCCGGCCGCACCGCGAAGATCGCCGCATGAATGAAGCGCTCGAGATAAAGGTTTCGGTCCCCGCCGCCCACCGGGCGCCCCTCCAGGTCGAGCTCGACTATGTCTTCGCGGCTGACCAGCTCCGGCGCGAGCGAGCGGGCGATCAGGAAGTGGTCGGGGTTGCCGGGATGGCGAACGCTGACGTGACCGTAGGCGTCGACGACCTCCTCCCGGGCGAGGATGCGGTTGGCAATCACCAGGTCCGTAATCAAAGCATCGAGGTTGCTCATCTGTTTGCCCTCTTGCGTCCCTCAGCGGAGGGCGGGGCGACCACGCTGCGCCGCTCTTCCGCACGGTAGGCATATGGTAGCCAGAAATGGACACGGGGCTGGCCGATGCTCCTAACCCCCTTGTCCCGCTAATTCGCGGATGCGACCGAGACCCACGCCGCCGGTCCCGGGATTGCGCGGCCCCTCGATGCGGTAAAACAGCTCAGCGGGGGGGATCCGATGCCAGCGGAGAGAGTGTCGATGCGACGCGTACGCGAGATCCTGCGCCTCAAGCATGAATGCGGTGCCAGAGGCCGGGTGCTCAAGCATCGAGCCCTTGGCCGGGTTTGGCCCGGCCGTCCACGCCTTTGATCTTGCGAGAAATGAGACGCGGGTGCCCGGATCAAGTTCGGGCGCGGGGGAGTCAACGCTTTTGCCGATCGGTTCGGGTCAACCACTTGAAAACCAGCCGTTTTTTCATAGACGGCGCAAGGAGGAAGACATGCCGTTCATCGCGTCGAATGGCCTCACCGAGGCGGGCACCAGCAAAACGATCGCCGCTGGGGGCATGAATGTGCACTACCACGATTTGGGCGAGGGCGAGCCGGTGCTGTTCCTCCACTCGTACGGTCCCGGCACCACCGCGTGGATCACGTTTCACAAGACGGTGGGCCAGCTGTCAAAGCACTTCCGCTGCCTCCTGATGGACCTGCCGAATTTTTCGAAGACGGGTCCGATCGTCTACCGCGAGGGGGTGCACGCCGTCCAGGCGCGAACCGCGGTCGCGTTGCTCGACGCCCTCGGCATCGCGCGGGCATACTGGGTCGGCAACTCGCAGGGCGGCCAGTCGGCGATGGTGGCGGCGATCACCTACCCCGAGCGGGTCCAGAAGTTCGTGATGGGCGGCTCCCACATCGGCACCGGCGGCGATCGCTACCTGATGGCCAATCGCCCCTCGGAGGGCAGCCGGGCCACTGCCCAAGCCCTGGACGACCCGAGCCGCGGGAACATCCGGCAGTACCTCTCCGTGCACGTCGACGACGCGAGCCTGGTGACCGACGAGCTGGTGGAGTACATCCACCGGGCGCACAATTGGTCGCCCGAGTTCATCGAGGCGCGCCGGCAATCGGTCAGTCTGCCCCACGACTACACCCCCGACCTCGCCCAAATCCAGGCGCCCGTCCTCCTGATCCACGGGCGGTACGACCGGATGGTGGCCTTCGAGGTCAGCATCGCGATCCTAAACCACATTGCCGATTCGCGCTTCGTGCTGCTCAACAACTGCGGGCACTGGCCGCCCTTCGAGAAGCCGGCCGAGTGGGGAGCACATGTCCTCGCGTTCCTGCGGGGCTACTGACTGGGATGGCAGGCGTCAAAACGCAATCAGTTTGACCGGTTTCGACCGCGAGAAGTTATCGGCCCATGCACTGCGAGGACGAGTGCCAACGGCGCGATTTTTGCGTGTAAATTTTCTCGCCAATCGGCCTTCGCCGGTGTGACCGAGTAGAAGGGGCGCTACGCCGACACCCGGGTTTCGGTCAGGTGTGCTCGACATAGGCGTCGAGGACCTTTTTGTCGCCGGCGTGCTCGAAACGGATTGCAAGCTTGTTGTCCTCGACCGCGGTGATCATGCCGTAGCCGAATTTCTGGTGAAAGACGCGGTCGCCGATTGAAAACCCGCCGACCCCGCGCACTTCGGCGCCGCGGCGCGGCACCGGACCGCTTTCGATCAACAGCGGCCGGCGGCGCTCGGTCCATGGCGCCGCCTGCGGCAGGTCGAGCGCGCTGCCCCAACCGCCCACGCCAAATCCCGAAGCCGCGGCGCGGGCGTCAAGACCGGGCTCGGCGACGGATTCGACATGCTCGGCCGGCAATTCGTCGACAAAGCGCGAGCGGATCGCACTCTGCCATTGGCCATGGATGCGGCGGTTGGCGGCAAACGACACATAGCCGCGCCGGCGCGCGCGGGTCAGCCCGACATAGGCGAGGCGCCGTTCTTCCTCGAGGGCGGCGAGCCCCCCTTCCTCCATCGATCGCTGGCTCGGGAACAGCCCGTCCTCCCAGCCGGGCAGAAACACCGTGTCGAATTCGAGCCCTTTGGCGCTGTGCAGGGTCATCAGATTGACCATGTCGCCGGTGGAATCGGCGGCGTTGTCCATGACCAGGCTGACATGCTCCAAAAACCCGCCAAGATTCTCGAACTCGGCCATCGCCACGACCAACTCCTTCAGATTTTCGAGCCGCCCGGCGGCATCGGGCGAGCGGTCGGCCTGCCACATCGCGGTGTAGCCCGATTCGTCGAGCACGATCTGCGCGAGATCGGTATGCGACACGCGATCGGCCTCGGTGCGCCAGCGGTCGAGCGCGGCGACAAAGGCAGCGAGCGCGTTGCGCGCGGCCGCGCGGATTTTGCCGCCTGACATCAGCATCCGCGCCGCTTCGATCAATGGCAGCTGCTCGCGGCGCGCCACGGTGTGGAGCTGTTGCAAAGTCGAACTGCCGATGCCGCGGCGCGGCGTGTTCAGGATGCGCTCGAACGCGAGGTCGTCGGCCGGCTGATTGACGAGGCGCAGATAGGCGAGCGCGTCGCGGATTTCCTGGCGCTCGTAAAAGCGCGGGCCGCCGATGACCCGGTACGGCAAAGCGAGCGCGATAAACCTTTCCTCGAACTCGCGGGTCTGAAAACCGGCACGGACCAGAAGCGCAATCTCGCCGAGCGCGTGGCCCTGGCGCTGCAACGCCTCGATCTCGTCGCCCACCCAGCGGGCTTCGTCCTCGGCGTCCCACAGGCCGCGGACGACGACCTTGTCGCCGTCATCGGCTCGGGTCCACAAGGTCTTGCCGAGCCGGCCGCTGTTGTGCGCGATCATCCCGGCGGCGGCGGCGAGGATGCGCGAGGTCGAGCGATAGTTTTCTTCGAGGCGGATGATCGTCGCACCGGGGAAATCGCTCTCAAAGCGAAGGATGTTCCCGATTTCGGCGCCGCGCCAGCTGTAGATCGACTGGTCGTCGTCACCGACGCAGCACAAATTGCGCCGCGCCTGCGCCAGCAGCCGCAGCCATAAATACTGCGCGACGTTGGTGTCTTGGTATTCGTCGACGAGCACATAGCGGAAGCGCCGGTGATACTCGGCGAGAATATCGGGATGGCCGGTGAAGAGGGTGAGGTTGTGCAACAGCAAATCGCCGAAATCGACGGCGTTGACGGTCGCCAGCCGCTCCTGATAGCGCTCGTAAAGCCGGATCGCGCGGCCGTCGGCAAAACCGTCGCCGTCGCCGCGCGGCGCTTTCCCGGGGCCGAGGCCGCGGTCCTTCCAGCGCTGGATGACCGACAGCAAAACCCGCGCCGGCCAGCGCCGCGCGTCGATGTCCTCGGCCTGCAGGATCTGCTTTAGAAGGCGAATCTGGTCGTCGGTGTCGAGGATCGTAAAGCTCGATTTGAGGCCAACCGCTTCGGCGTGGCGGCGCAGGATGCGCGCTGCGATCGCGTGAAAGGTGCCGAGCCACAGCCCGTCGGCGGCGCGGCCGATCATCGCTTCGAGCCGCTCGCGCATCTCGCGCGCCGCCTTGTTGGTAAAGGTGACGGCGAGCAGTTCCGACGGGAAAGCGCGGCGAGTGGCGAGGATATGGGCGAGGCGCGTCGTCAGCACCCGAGTCTTGCCGGTACCGGCGCCGGCCAATACCAGGACCGGGCCGTCGACCGCCTCGACGGCGCAGCGCTGAGCGTCGTTGAGCGCCGCGAGATGGGGCGCCGCCGCATCGGCCGGCCGGGTTGCGAGGACAGCGGGATCGGACATCGGCCTCAAATATAGCAACGCCGGGTCGCCGATGCAGCGGTACGTAACTTGCCGGCGCTCGTAACGGATGGTCGATGTGGCAAAAGTCCGGCCGCGGGTTGTCGCTCTATGCGCGCGTCAAGGCGGCAGCCGCGGGCGCCGGCGCGGCAGCTCTGATCGCTCCTCATCGCGTTCGTCCCGACGCCTGCCGCAATCGTCCTCCGCGACCTGATCCCGACCGAAATTGGCGAACCGCCGGGCGAATCGCCTTGCCTGCGGGTCCGACAACGAGCGCCGCTCCCCACATTCGAATATTTCGATCGGGCGAGCGTGGCGCGTTGACCGGAAAAGTCATCCCGGCCGGACTGATGCCTCGGCAAACGTCCATTCCGGCGAACGACTAGGCGGCGCGGCGTCGACCGTAAAAATCTCGGCATGGCGCTTCATGACCTCAGCGGCAACATCCTTGGCCTTGTCCCATTGCTTTCCGGTTCTCTGCTGCAACTCGTCGTAAAGATCGGGGATCTCGCGGCGGTAGTGCTCGTCGCGCGCCTCCAGTCTTCGTTGTTTCAAATCGCCGGTGAATTGTTCGCGCAGAAAGGCGTAGGCCACCAGCTCGCTCAGCAGGATGGTAAAAGTGTTTTCGGCTCGGGTCGGTTCGAACTCGACCAGGTCATTGATCGCTTTGCGCGCGCTTTCGAGCCCGAGAAACTGCATGTACACGACGTTGCAGATCGCGCGATGCCACCCGTCGACACGGCCGGTGCCGGTCGAGGGGTGGATTTCCGCCAGCTTACGCAGCGAATCCCTCATTACTTTCATGTAGGTGTAAAATGCGGTGGCGTTGTCGACGACATCGGCTTCGAGCGCCTGCAGATCCTTGACCGAAGAATCAAACACCGGGAAATAGCTCTCCTGCGAGGTGAAGCGGGCGCCGTCGGCCGGCATGTCGCCATCGATGGCCTGCCGCTGCTCCGGCGCCGCCGGTCCGCGTAAAACAGCGCGATGTAGCGCGGCACCATGTCGACCACCGCGGCAACCCGGCAGAGCGTCGCGATCTCGCAGGCGAATAAATCCACCACCCCGAGACGCGCGCTGCCGGTCTGATAGGTCCAGGCGAGCACGCCGCAGCCCACCGCCCCGACCGCGCCGATGAACGCGCCGCTGTCGCCAATCGCCGAGAAGACCAGCTGCGCCCAGATCCAGCCGCTCTATCGCGACTGGATGCTTTTCCAATTACTGATCACTTGATGCTCGAAACAGAACATCAAGGCGAACATGGATGCCACAATCATAATAATGACCGTGACCGAGAAGATCAGACGCAGATCCGCGACGTGTCGCGAGCGGCTCAACCGTTCGAAGGTGGAGGATTCCTCGCCTTCGCGCAGCTGTCGAAGGATATCGGGCGGCGACAGCGATGACAGGAACCGCATTTGCTGCTCCTCGGGATTGGCACCGCGGCCTGCCCGGCGCGGCATATGTCAGCGCGGCTTTCGGAGGTTATGCTGTGATCGTCTTCACACTCGCCGCAAAATTGCGGCGCGAGGCTCACCGGGCTGTGACCCGGTGCGAAATGAGACATTGCCTCCGCCGCGGTTTAAAACGGCAAACGGGTGGGCTAAGAGGAGTCTAGGAAGATGTCGACGGCGCCGCGGCCTTTGCGCATCGGAACGCGCGGCAGCCCGATGGCGCTGCGCCAGACCGAACTGGTGCGCGACCGCCTGCTGACGGCGCATCCCGAGCTCGCCGCACCGGGGATCGTCGAGATCGTTACGATCCGCACCACCGGCGACCGGGTTCAGGACCGGCCGCTCGCCGACATCGGCGGCAAGGGCTTGTTCGCCAAGGAGATCGACGAGGCGTTACGCGACGGGCGCGTCGATCTTGCGGTGCATTCGCTGAAGGATCTCGAAACCTGGCTGCCGGACGGGGTCGAGATCGCCTGCATCCCGCCGCGCGACGACCCGCGCGACGCGTTCTTGTCATCAACGTCGGCGAGCCTCGCGGAGCTGCCGGCGGGTGCGGTTGTCGGCACCGCCTCGTTGCGGCGGCAGGCGCAATTGCTGCGGTTGCGGCCCGACCTTCGTGTCGTGCCGTTGCGCGGTAACGCCAACACCCGTATTCGCAAGCTTGAAGCGGGCGAGGTCGACGCGACTTTGCTGGCGTTGTGCGGATTACAGCGGATCGGTCTCGCGCATCTCGCGACCGAGATTTTGCCGCGCGAGGTCATGTTGCCGGCAGTCGGCCAGGGTGCACTCGCGGTCGAATGCCGCGCCGGCGACGCCAAAGCGCGCGAGCTCCTGGCGCCGCTGGACGATAGGCCGAGTGCGGCCTGTGCTGCCGCCGAGCGCGCGATGCTAATGGTGCTCGACGGCTCCTGCCACACCCCGATAGCCGCCCTTGCCGAAGCCGCTGGAAATCGGCTGACGATCGAGGGGTTGCTGTTGATCCCCGACGGCAGCGCCGAGATCCGCGCCCGCGGTTCGGGCGACATCGCCGATGCCGCCGCGATCGGCGCCTCGCTCGGCGAGGAGCTACGCCGCCGCGCCGGCCCCGAATTCGGGCTCGATCAGCGCTAGATCTTCTTGCTTCCGAGGCCGTCGCCGCCGCGACAGGCTTGCGCGTGCAGCCAGTCGCGCACCGAATATTGGCCGTGATAGACCTCGGCATAGAGCCCAACCGGCCAGGTCAGCACAAAGACGACGTTGCTGACGATGTCGGTGTTGCGGTCCTCGCAAGGCCCGGGAAGCAGGAAACCAATCGCCAGCATTACAATCCCGATGACCAGATAAAGGCCGACCAAAGCCCGCATGGTTATCCCTGTGGCTGCGCCCGAGCGCTCGCGTAAGGGAACAGATTTAGGCGTCGCAATGCAACCGATAACCTAACTTCTCGCTTCCCGGCACGCCGGCATCGCTGCCGCGGCGCGGATCGCGCGCCAGACCCGCTCGGGGGTGGCGGGCATGTCAATATGTTCGATGCCGAGCGGGGCGAGCGCGTCGAGAATCGCGTTGAGGATGGTCTGCGGCGCGGCGATCGCCCCGGCTTGACCCGAGCCTTTGACGCCGAGTGGGTTCGCGGTGGTCGGCAGTTCGTTGAGGGTGATTTCGAGCCACGGCAGATCGTCGGCGCGCGGCAATGCGTAATCCAACAGCGAGCCGCTCGCCAGCTGGCCCGATTGCGCATCGTAAACCGTGTGTTCGAGCAATGCCTGGCCGATGCCCTGCGCTACGCCGCCCTGGACCTGGCCCGTTGTCAGCAGCGGATTGACCAGGCGGCCGTAATCATCGACCGCAGCATAGCGTTCGAGGGTGACCGCACCGGTCTCGGGGTCGATCTCGACTTCGGCGAGATGGCAGCCATTGGGGAAGGTGACGAGGTCGCAGCGGTTGAAAACGTGACTGTCGAGGCCGGGTTCGATGCCTTCGGGCAGGTTTGCTGGATCGGCGGCGGCGCGGCCAACCGAGATCAAGTCGATCGTGCGCTCGGTCCCGCGGACGGTGAAATGGCCCTCGGAAAAGACGATTTCGGCGGCGTCGGCCTGCAGCAGCCCGGCGGCGATCGCCCGGCCCTTGGCGACGACCGCCTCGGCCGCCTTGAAGAGCGCGCCGCCGCCAAGATGCATCGAGCGCGCACCGCCATGCCCCGCACCTTCGCGCACGAGCCGCGTGTCGGCCTGGATATAGCGAAAACTGTCGAGCGGCAGACCAAGTAGCGCAGCGGCGATCTGCGGATAGCTGGTCTCGTGGCCCTGGCCGTTCGACTGGGTGCCGAGCACCAGCGCGACCGTGCCGTCGCGGTCGAAGCGGATTTCCGCACCCTCGTTCGGGGCGCCGCGCGCAGTTTCGAGAAAGCAGCCAAAGCCGAGGCCGCGCAACCGGCCGTGCTCCGCCGCTGCCGCGCGGCGCTCGGCAAAGCCCGCGGCGAGCGTCGCCGCGTCGTCGAGATTGGCCGTGAACCGCCCGCAGTCGATGGTCATCCCGAGCGCGCTGCGGTAGGGGAATTGGCCGATCAGGTTGCGCCGACGCAGGCTCGCCGGGGCGATCGCGAGCCGGCGGGCGGCAAGATCGACCAGCCGCTCAATCAAGTAGTTGGCTTCGGGTTTGCCGGCGCCGCGATAGGCGTCGATCGGCACCGTATTGGTAAAGGCACCGCGCACCTCCATAAACACTTGCGGGATGGCATAAACGCCGCCCATCGCCGTCGCCGGCGAATTGGTCGAGCTGCCGGGCCCGTTCGACGACAGATAGGCGCCGAGATTGGCGATTGTCGCCACGTCGAGCGCCAGAAAGCGGCCGTCGCTGTCGAGCGCGAGCCGCGCCCAAGTATGGTTGTCGCGACCCTGTGCGGCACTGACAAATTCCTCGCCGCGCTCGGCGACCCAGCGGACCGGGCGGCCGAGCCGTCGCGCCGCCCACAGCACCAGCACCCATTCGGGATAGAGGAAATTCTTCATGCCAAAGCCGCCGCCGACATCGGGCGCAGTCAGGTGGATGCGCGCCTCAGGCAGATGAAAGACGGCATTTGCTAGCTGATTGCGGATGCCGTGGACGCCTTGACCGGTCAGCAGCAGGTGCCGGGTGCCGGCGTCGGCATCATAGCGGCCGATCGCGGCGCGCGGCTCGATCGGCGTCGGCACCACCCGGTTGTTGACGAGCGTGATCTCGACGACATGCGCGGCGCCGGCGAAGGCCGCCCCGGTCGCGGACTTGTCACCGCGCTGGAAACGGAAGCAAAGATTGCCGGGCGCCTCGTCCCAGATTTGCGGGGCTCCCGGCATCAACGCGACGCGTGCCTCGGTGACGGCATCGAGCGCGCGATAGTCGATCGCGACGCGTTCGGCGGCGTCGCGCGCCTGCTCGCGGCTCTCGGCGACGACAAAGGCGACTGGATCGCCGGCGTGCCGCACCCGCCCGCGCGCCAATGCAAAGCGCGGCGGTACAATCAGCGGGTCGACGGTCGCGATTTGGGCGACGCAGGGCAAGGGGCCGATGCCGTCGGCGGCAAGATCGCTTTCGGTAAAGACACCTAGCACGCCCGGCGCCGATTGCGCCGCGGCCGGCTCGATGCGCTCGATCACGGCATGAGCATGGGGCGAGCGCAAGACATGGCCGTGCGCCGCGCCGGGCACGTCGAAATCGTCGACAAACCGACCATGCCCGGTCAGAAACCGCTCGTCCTCGACGCGGCGGACCGAATGACCGAGGGTGTTGGTCTTCATTACGGCCTCTGCGTTGCCTCGGGACGCCGCCGATGCTCCGTTTCCGTGCGTCTTCGCTGGATGTTCCATCGCTGGGTTGCGACGGCGCGGGTGGGGCGATAGGTTCGAGCCATCTTTATGGGATCCGACTGCGTGCGATACCTCAGCACCCGCGACCCTCGGCCGCAACCCCGCACCCTCTCATTCGACGAGGTGCTGTTGGCCGGGCTCGCCGCGGATGGCGGCCTTTACGTGCCGGACCATTTGCCCTCCCTCGGGGAGGACACGCTGCGTCGCCATGCCGGGCTGCCTTATGCCGAGCTGGCCGGGCGAATCATGACGCTCTTCGCCGGTGACGCGTTTGCGGCGGATGAGCTGCGGCGGATGGCAGCGCAGGCCTACAGCGGCTTTCGCCATCCCGCGGTGACCCCGCTGGTGCAGCTCGACGAGCGGTTGTGGCTGTTGGAGCTGTTTCATGGCCCGACCCTCGCGTTTAAGGACCTGGCGCTGCAATTGGTCGGGCTGCTGTTCGACGCGGCGTTGGCGCGGCGGCGCGAGCATGTGACAATCATCGGCGCCACCTCCGGCGATACCGGCTCGGCGGCGCTCGAAGCGTGCCGCGACCGCGACGCGATCGACATCTTTGTCTTTTATCCGCGCGGCCGCCTCTCCGAGGTGCAGCGCCGGCAGATGACGACGGTCGAGGCGCCAAACGCGCACGCGATCGCGATCGAAGGCACCTTCGACGATTGTCAGGATTTGGTCAAAGCGCTGTTCTCCGATACCCAACTGCGCCATTCGCTCAACCTCGCGGCGGTCAACTCGATCAACTGGGCGCGGATCGCGGCGCAGACGGTGTATTACTTCGCCGCCGCCGCGGCCCTCGGCGCGCCATACCGTCGGATCTCGTTCAGCGTGCCGACCGGCAATTTCGGCAATGTCTATGCCGGCCACATCGCGCGCCGCATGGGGCTACCGGTCGAGCGTCTGGTGATCGGGACCAACCGCAACGATATCCTGGCTCGCTATATTGCCAATGGCGAGATGACGATCGCCGCCGTCGAGCCGAGCCTGAGCCCGAGCATGGACATCCAGGTCTCAAGCAATTTCGAACGTCTGCTGTTCGAGCTGAAAGACCGTAACGGTGCCGCGGTCGACGAGGCGATCGCGAGTTTTCGCCGCACCGGCGCCCTGCCACGGGCGGATGCGGAATGGCGCGCGGCGCAAGGCTTGTTTTCCGCCCACAAGGTCGATGACACTGCAACGATGCGAACCATAGCCGAAACCTATGCTCGATCGGGGGTGCTGATCGACCCCCACACCGCGGTCGCGGTCGGTGCCGCGCGCGCCGCGCTCGCGGTGGACGGCGATGCCCCGATGGTGGCGCTCGCCTGCGCCCACCCGGCAAAATTCCCCGACGCGGTCGAGCGCGCGACGAGGATTCGTCCGGCATTGCCTGAGGTGCTCGGCGATCTGTTCGAGCGGCGCGAGCGGCTAACGGTTTTGCCCAACGATCAGGCAGCCGTGACGCGCTATATTCGCGGCCATGCCCGACGCAGCGAGGAGAGCGAATGACGATCGAGCTGTCGAAACTGAAAAACGGGATGCAAATCGCCACCGACCGGATCGAGACCGTCGACACCGTCTCGCTCGGCATCTGGGTCGATGTCGGGACCCGGCACGAGCCAGCCGAGCTCAACGGCGTGGCGCACTTTCTCGAGCATATGGCGTTCAAGGGCACCAGGCGGCGCAGCGCGCTCGCCATCGCCGAGGAGATCGAGGCGGTCGGCGGCCAACTCAACGCATATACCTCGCGTGAGAGCACCGCCTATTACGCCAAGGTGCTCAAGGAGGATGTGCCGCTGGCGCTCGACATCCTCGCCGACATCCTGCAGCACTCGACCTTCGAGGCCGAGGAGATGGAGCGCGAGCGCACCGTGATCCTGCAGGAGATCGGCCAGGCCAACGACACCCCGGACGACATCATCTTCGATCATTTCCAGGAATGCGCCTATCCCGACCAGGCGATGGGCCGCCCGGTGCTGGGCCGGCCGGAAATCATCCGCCGGCTCGGGCGCGAGGACGTCACCGCCTATCTGCGCGACCATTACGGCGCCCGGCGGATGGTATTGGCGGCGGCCGGCAATCTCGACCACGACCGGTTCGCGGCGCTGGCGGAAAAGCTGCTGGGCGGGATGCCCGCCGACCGCCCGGCCGCCACCGAGCCGGCGCGCTATGCCGGCGGCGACCGGCGCGAACAGCGCGATCTGGAGCAGCTGCACCTGGTGCTGGGGTTTCCCGGGCTGACCCTCGCCGACCCCGACTTCTACGCCGCCTCGGTATTGTCGACCGCGTTCGGCGGCGGCATGTCGTCACGGCTGTTTCAGGAGATCCGCGAAAAGCGGGGGTTGGTCTATACGATCCATTGCTTCGCCCACAGCTACCGCGACGGCGGCTTGTTCGGCATCTATGCCGGCACCG
>DATMKU010000036.1:0-4035 GCA_035570935.1 Allostellaceae bacterium | reverse complement strand
GGTGTGGCACCGCTACAATTGCGACGGCTACGGCGAGCATGATGACGGCAGCCCCTATGACGGCACTGGGCGCGGGCGCGGCTGGCCGCTGCTGACCGGCGAGCGCGGCCATTACGAACTGGCCCTGGGGCGCGACCCGCTACCCTATCTCGAAGCGATGCGCCGGATGACGAGCCCCGGCGGCATGCTGCCGGAGCAGGTCT
Source organism: Allostellaceae bacterium (assembly GCA_035570935.1). Classification (GTDB taxonomy): domain Bacteria; phylum Pseudomonadota; class Alphaproteobacteria; order ATCC43930; family CGMCC-115725; genus AP-15. Next base: position 3,832 of record DATMKU010000036.1, on the reverse strand, counting down.
GGGACGCCGACCCGATCCCGAGCCGGCGGCTGGCACCCGGTCGGCCGACCGGGTCGGCGATGCCGCTGGTCTGGGCCCATGCTGAGTTCATCAAATTGTTGATCTCGCGGCATCAAGGCCACCCGATCGACCGGCCGCGCGCGGTCTGGCAGCGCTATCGCGGGCATCGGCCAGCGGCGCGCCACGCCTTCTGGTGGCCGCATGCGCCGATAGCCGGACTTCCGGCCGGGGCATTTCTCGCGGTGGCGCTGCCGCTGCCGGCCGTCGTGCATTGGGGTCATGACGAATGGCGGGATGCCGCGGACGTGCCGACCGTCGAAAGCGGCCTCGGCTTTCATGTCGCGGTCCTCGAGGTTTCGCGCCTGGCGGCCGGCGCCCGGATCGATTTCACCTGGCAATGGCAAGGATCCGGCGATTGGCGCTATCGCGACTACGCGGTCGTGGTCGAGCCGGCCTGAGCGGCGCGACGCAAAAAGGCTTGCCCGCGGCAGGACGGGGCGGGAAATTGACGGCTATCGGAGCGTGCGCGGCCTGAGCCGATATATCGACCGAAGCGGTTGGGCGGATTTGCCGTCGGCGCCGCGGCTGAGGCCGGCAGTTGCTTCCTGCTGGTTCGCCCAGTCCCCGCTCCCGGCTCCTGGGCCGCCAATCGGACGAGAGTAGATGGGGTACAGCCATGCCGAGCTTGCGGATCAACGGGCAAACATATCAAACCGGCGTCCCGGACGACATGCCGCTGCTGTGGGTTCTGCGCGACGTCGTCGGGCTGACCGGGACAAAATTCGGTTGCGGCATTGCGCAATGCGGCGCCTGCACCGTGCATGTCGATGGCCGGGCCTTGCGCTCCTGCGTCCTGCCGGTCGCCAATCTCGCCGGCAAGGAGATCACGACGATCGAGGCAGTCGGAAAAACGCCGAACGGCCAGAAGATTCAGCAGGCCTGGCTCGAGATCGACGTCGTCCAATGCGGCTATTGCCAATCCGGGCAGATCATGTCGGCGGCGGCGCTGCTGGGGGCCAATCCCAAACCGACCGATGCCGAGATCGATGCCGCCATGTCGGGCAACATCTGCCGCTGCGGCACCTATCCGCGGATCAGGGCGGCGATCCGGCAAGCCGGGACCTACGCGTGACCGGCAGCACCATGTTATCGCGACAGCCCACAGCGGCGCCTGCCGGGCCTTCGCGCCGCGCCATCTTGAAGGCCGGCGCCGCTGGTGGCGGGTTGTTGCTGGGTTTCCGGCTGCCGCGGACGATCGCCGCTGCCGAAGCCGCGGATAACGCGGTTTTCGCGCCCAACGCCTTTATCCGCATCGCCCGCGACGGCAAGGTGACGATGATCATGCCGCAGGTCGAGATGGGGCAGGGCACCTATACCTCAATGCCGATGCTGATCGCCGAAGAGCTCGAGGTCGATCTCGCTCAAGTCGGTCTGGAAGACGCGCCGCCCGACGACCGGCTCTATACGAACCCGCTGATCGGGTTCCAGGTCACCGGCGGCTCGACCTCGGTGCGCGCGATGTGGGAGCCGCTGCGCCGTGCCGGCGCCGCCGCTCGTCTGATGCTGATTGCCGCGGCGGCGCGGCAATGGCGGGTCGATCCCGCGTCTTGCCATGCGCAAAAGGGCGAGGTCATCCATGTGCCGACCGGCCGCCGGGCCCCATATGGGGTCCTGGTCGACATTGCCGCGGCACTTCCGGTGCCGACCAATGTTCCGCTCAAAAGCCCCAACGAGTTCGAGCTGATCGGCAAGCCGGTCAAACGGCTCGACAGCCCGATAAAGGTCTGGGGCGAGGCGCGCTTTGGCATCGACGCTATGGTGCCGGGGATGTTGATCGCCACCGTCGCCGCCTGCCCGGTTTTGGGCGGCAGGCTCAGGGGCGTCGGCGACAGCGCGGCAAAGAAAATCGCCGGGGTGCGCCAGATCGTGCGGCTCAACGACGCCGTCGCGGTTGTTGCCGACCATATGTGGGCGGCAAAGCAAGGCTTGGCGGCGCTCACGATCGACTGGGACGAGGGCGCGAACGCCACGCTCTCGACCGCCGAGATCGTGCGCCAACTGGATACCGCCTCGCAGCAGTCGGGTGTTGTCGCGCGCAAGGACGGCGATGCCGCCCGGGCCATCGGCCATGCCGCGACCAAGATCGAGGCGATCTATCAAATGCCGTATTTGGCGCACGCGACTATGGAGCCGCTGAACTGCACGGTCCAGGTTCGCCCCGATGGCTGTGACGTCTGGGTCGGGAACCAGGTTGTCAGCCGCGCCCAGGCCGCGGCCGCCGAGGCGACCGGGCTGCCGCCGGACAAGGTCCGAGTTTACAACCATCTGCTCGGGGGCGGTTTTGGCCGGCGGCTGGAAGTCGACTACGTCGCCCAGGCGGCGCGTATCGCCAAACAGGTCGCCGCCCCGGTCAAGGTCGTGTGGACCCGCGAAGAGGACATCCAGCACGATATCGTCCGGCCCTATTACTATGACCGCCTGTCCGCCGGCCTCGACGAAAAGGGTGCGCCGGTCGCCTGGACCCATCGCGTCACCGGCTCCTCGGTCGTTGCGCGGTGGATTCCCGCGGCGTTTAAGAACGGCCTCGACCCCGACGCCGTCGAGGGTGCCGCAACGGAATTCCCCTATGCGATCCCGAACATGCTGGTCGACTACGTACGCCATGAGACGCCCGGCATCACCACCGGCTGGTGGCGCGGCGTCGGCCCGACGCACAACATCTTCATGGTCGAGAGCTTTATCGACGAGCTCGCGGCGGCGGCGAAGCGCGACCCGGTCGAATACCGGCGCGCGCTCCTCGGCAAATTGCCGAATTCAGGGGCCGAGCTGAACGCGGCAGCGGCGGCAGCCTGGACGGGGCCGCATCCGCAACCGGCGCGGCTCGCGCGCGTGCTCGACCTCGTAAGGCGGAAATCGGGCTGGGGTGGTGCGCTGCCGCCGGGCAGCGGGCGCGGGGTCTCATTGCAATACGCCTTTGGCACCTGTCTGTCGCAGGTGGCACAGGTCGCGGTTTCCAAGGATGGCGATGTCCGGGTCGAGCGGGTGGTTTGCGCCGTCGACTGCGGCATCGCCGTCAATCCGGACACGATCAAGGCACAGATCGCCGGCGGCATCATTTTCGGACTGACCGCGGCGCTGTTCGGCGAGATCACCTTTGAGAACGGCCGCGTCCAGCAGAGCAACTTCAACGATTACCGCATGCTGCGCATCGACGAGGCGCCGCTGATCGACGTCTACCTAGTCGAGAGCATGCAGCCGCCAGGCGGCATCGGGGAGCCCGGTACGGCCGGCGCGGCGCCGGCACTGACCAATGCGATCTTCGCCGCGACCGGCAAGCGCATCCGCAAATTGCCGGTCAAGGACCAGCTGCGCACCCTATGATTCCGGAGGCGGCGCCAATGGCACTGCGGAGAATATCGTGAGGCTGGCGGGGATCATTCTCGTCCTGGTGCTGGTGATCGCCGGCGCCGCCGGCTGGCTGCTGCTGCGAACCGGGGGACCGATGAGTTTTGCCGGCGGTGCGCCGGTGGACCTCAGTCAATACCGCGGACCCGACCCGACCGGCGTTCCGCCCGCCCTGGCCAAGGCGGACCTCGTCCGCCGCGGCGAATATCTGGCGCGCGCCGGCGACTGCGCTGCCTGCCACACGGCACCCGACGGCAAGGCATTCGCCGGCGGTTACGCCTTCAGGCTGCCCTTTGGCACGATCTATTCGCCGAATATCACGCCCGACACCGAAACCGGCATCGGCGAGTGGAGCGACGCCGATTTTCTGCGCGCCATGCATGACGGCATCGGCAAGAACGGCGCATACCTGTACCCGGCGTTTCCG
>DATMKU010000035.1:0-2949 GCA_035570935.1 Allostellaceae bacterium | reverse complement strand
CGTGCTGCTACGCGCCGAAGGCCGCAGTTTTTGCGCCGGCTACGACATCGGCGCCAAGCCCGAGCCGGGCGTTCCCGACTGGCGCGGCAACCCCACCACCGCGCACGCGCATCTCGCGCCGCAGCTCGAATTCGAGATGCTGCCTTGGACAATGAAAAAGCCGGTTATCGCCTCGGTGCAAGGCCACGTGATGGGTGGCGGCTGCGAGCTCGTCATGCTGTGCGATCTGACGATCGCTGCCGACAACGCGACTTTCGGCGAGCCGGAGGTGCGTTTTTCGAGCGTCGGCCCGGCGATCGTGATGCCGATGATCATCGGCTACAAGAAGGCACGCGAGCTGCTCTATTTTGGCGACACGATCGACGCCCAGGCCGCTTTGGCGCTCGGCATGGTCAACCGCGTCGTGCCGCTCGCCGAATTTCCCGAGGCGAGCCTCTCCTGGGCGAAGCGACTGGCGCTGATATCGCCCGAAGCGCTCTATGCCGCCAAACGCGCCGTCAACCGCACCGCCGATGCCGCCGGCTTTCGCACCGCACTCTATGCCGGGCTCGACGTCGTGGGCCCGCTTTATGCGACCAGGACCGAACTCGGCGTCAAGTTCCGCGACCTCGCCGCCGCCGAAGGCGTCCCCGCCGCGGTCCGCTGGCGCGCCGCCCAATTCAGGGAATAAGCGGGCAGGCTCAGACTAGCGCCTTGAGACTGCCGAGGACGGTCGGCAGCAATTCGGACACGGTCGGGTGGATGTGCATCGCGCCCTGCATGATCGTGTAGGGTGCTTTGGCGTACATCAGGTCGAGGATCGCGTGCACCGCCTCGTCGCAGCCGGTGCCGAGCAACGAGGCACCGAGGATCTCTTTGCTGTCGCCGTCGACCAGGATGCGGATAAAGCCCTGCGTCTCGCCCTTTTCGATCGCACGGGCGACGCGCGTCATCGGCCGCTCGCCGACCAATACCCGCCGGCCGCTGTCGCGCGCCTCGCCAAAACTCATGCCGACCCGCCCCAGCGGCGGGTCGGTATAGAGCGCGTAGGCCAAGATGCGATCGCTGACCCGGCGCGGGTCGCGGTCGAGCAGATTCGCCGCGACAATTTCGAAATCATTGTAGGAGGTGTGCGTAAACGCACCCCTGCCGTTGCAATCCCCGAGCGCCCAGATCCCCGGCACGTTGGTCTGCAATTCATCGTCGACGATAATGTAGCCGCGCTCGTCGCGGTTCACCCCGGCCCGGTCGAGGCCGAGATTGTCGGTGTTCGGCCGGCGCCCGACCGCGAGCAGCAGATGCGAGCCCACCACTTCGGGGGCGCCATCGGTGCAGTCGACGGCCGCGACGATGTCATTGCCGCGCTTGGACAGGCTGATGCATTCCGCGTGCAGCCGGAGATTGACGCCCTCGCACTCGATGATCTGCTTGATTGCCGTCGAGACATCCTCGTCCTCGCGCGCCACCAGCCGCGGCGCCATTTCGACGACCGTCACTTCGCTGCCAAAGCGGCGGTACATCTGGCCGAATTCGAGCCCGACATAGCTGCCGCCGATGATCACCAGGTGGCGCGGCAGGAAGTCGATCTCCATGATCGACGAATTGGTCAGATGAGGGACCTGGTCGAGACCGGGCCATGGCGGCACCGCCGCCCGGCCGCCGACATTGATGAAGATCCGCTCGGCGTGCAATCGCTCGGGCCCGATTTCGACCTCGCGCGGTGAGACCAACCGGGCATGGCCCCGATAGAGCGTCAGGTTCGCGGCATTTTCCAAGGCGGCGGTCAGGCCGTCGCGCGATTGCGCGACGATCGCGTCCTTGCGCGCCTTGACCCGCTTCATGTCGATGCCGATGTCGCCGGCGATCGCGACGCCGTACTCGGCGGCACGGCGCGCCGTCCGCGCCGCATGGGCGCTCGCCACCAAGGCCTTGGTCGGGGTGCAGCCGGTGTTGACGCAGGTGCCCCCGATCAGATTGCGCTCGGCGATCGCGACCTTCATCCCGGCGCCGGCGAGACTCAGCGCCAAGGATGGCCCCGCCTGGCCGGTGCCGATGACGATCGCGTCAAACTCGGTCATCGCGACGCCTCCGCATCCGATCGGCCCCGCAGGATGCCTCAAGCGGCACGAACCCGATTGTCATTATTGCGCGAACGTTAGGCAGTTCCAATATAAACCCAGGCTGTTGACGTAGTAACTGTAAACGGCTGGAGAAACCGTCCGGTCTATGTTGAGAAAGGCGTTAAAGCGCGGCGTCGCCGTAATAAGTGGGCCGCCTCGCACACCAACCATAAAGCACCAGAACATGTTTTGATTTGTACCGGGCAGGTCGATGGGCGTGGACGTCGTCGGGGAAGGTACGAACGGCCCGATGCGCTTATATTTCCACGACGACGACTTGCCCGCGAACGTGTAACAAAAGGCATATGTCGAAAGGGACTCCCCCGAGGATTGTACTGCAGCAAAAGTCTTGTCAGCCGTTTCGACCTGCGTGTTCACGTCGGGCGGCGATCCCTGGTCGGGCGCCGGCAGGCCGCCCGCTATTCCCGTCCAGAGGCACGCGTCCGGTTTGCTGCCGACCTGCTTGCGGTTGACGCTGCCGCCGCTGGCGGTCACGGGTGACGGCACGTTTAGTGCAAACTTCGAGAGTGCGGGCAGCCCCGAGAACTCCGTCAAGTGCGCGCAGGTCCATTCCAGCGCGATCGGAGGGATAAAGCCGCCTCCGGTCCACTGTAGGTTTGCCTGGTAGCTGTTGCCGACGACGATAATTCGGGCGTTCCTAGCCCTGGCGAAATTTCCACCCAAGGCCAAAATGCCGCACATTCCATAATCGTTCGGGTTGCCTGGCGGCACGCTGTAGCCCCCGATCGGTACAGTCAAACTGCAATTCCCTTTGTCGTCGCAATTTACCGGCTGCTGCCCGCTTTCTCCTACCCACCCCATGGTAACCGCCGCTGCCCGCTCGGAAAGA
>DATMKU010000034.1:0-11359 GCA_035570935.1 Allostellaceae bacterium | reverse complement strand
AATGAAGCTCCGGATGCGCTGGCGAACCCCAGCCTCCAGCGGATCAAACCAATCCGCACCCAGCAATGGAACCTCGCCCTCGACAGCGATATCCTTGGTCATGGCGTGATCTCCTCCGGCGGCGCCAACCGCCGGGTTTTGTCACCACGCGACAAGCCTGCGGCCTCTTCGATCTTCCGGCCCGGCCCGGCGTCTCACCCCACCGTGTTTCGTGGAACATCCTTGAATGGCTTTTCCGTATCGCCGGTCCGCTCTCGCGGCATTTTCAGTACGCGTTCGCTGATGATGTTGCGCTGGATCTCGTCGGTGCCGCCAGCGATCGAGCTGGCCGGCACCGAGACCAGGATCTCCGCCAGTAATCCGTTCACCGGGCTGTCGTCGCCGGTCAGCAGCGCATCCGGCCCGAGCAGCGATGTATGTACGCGAGCCGCCGCCCGGGCGATGATGCTCGACGCCAATTTGCCGAGGGAGCCCTCGGGGCCCTGTGGGCGCTCCTGCGCCGTGCGAGCGCGGCGGGCGGTCCATTCCGCCGCCTTCGACATCGCCAGCACCTTGGCGATCTCCTGCCGCAGCACCGGATCGTTGATCTTCCCGCTCGCCCGCGCCCGTTCCAGGATCAGATCGACGCGGCCCGCACGCTGCGGATACCACTTGTAGGGCTCCATCGTTGTGCGGATTTCCTCCCGCTCCTCCTTGTAGATGCGGCCCGGCTTTTCGGAGAGGATCGCCCAGCTGCGCAGCGCGTCGGCACCGCGGCGCTCGTGCATCAAGGTCGTCGTCGTCACCGCCCAGCCGTTGCCGACATCGGAGACGAGCAATTCAGGCTCGACCTTCGCGTCGGTAAAGAACACCTGGTTGAACGAGGCATAGCCGTTCATCTGTCGCAATGGCTGCACCGTCACACACGGTTGCTTCATGTCGATAATGAAATACGACAGGCCCCGGTGCTTCGGCCGATCCCAGTCGGTACGCGCCAGCAACAGCCCCCAATGCGCCTTATGCGCGCTGGTGGTCCACACCTTCTGCCCGTTGACGACCCATTGATTGCCGCGGAAGTCGGCGCGCGTCACCGCGCCAGCAACGTCGGAACCGCTGCCCGGTTCGCTGAACAACTGGCACCAGATATCTTCGCCAGTCAGGATCCGCAGCAGGAACTTCTCCTTCTGCAAATCGGTCCCGTGCTCCAGAATTGTCGCGGCGGCAAGGGTGCGGATGCCGACCTTGGCGACGCCGATCGCACCGATGCGCTTGAACTCCTCCTCGACCACCGGCACCAGGCCGACGGGCAGATCGCGGCCGTACCAGCGCGACGGCCAATGCGGGACGCCCCACCCGGCCTCCGCCAGTTTGAGACGCCATTCCACCAGCCCGTAGTCCGGGTTCCAGTTTGCTTCCAGCCAGGCGCGGATTTCGTCACGGACGGTATCTTCGTTGGTCTCGGTCATATTGGTCGCCCTCAGGCCGTCCACTTCTGCAGCATCAGTTCGCGGTGATAGCCGGCATCGCCCAAAAACACCTCGGAGCTTTTTGCCCGCTTGAACCAGAGATGCGTGTCATTGTCCCAGGTGAAGCCGATGCCGCCATGGATCTGCACCGCGTTGACGGCGGTTTGCATATACGCATCGCTGGCGCAAGCCTTGGCGAGATGGGCGTTGGCGGCCGCGTCGCCATCCCCGTCGTCGAGCGAGGCCGCGGCATAATAGGCAGCCGACTTGGCCAGTTCCACCTCCAGCAGCATATCGGCCTGCTTGTGCTTCATCGACTGGAACGAAGCGATTGGCCTGCCGAACTGCATGCGCATCATCGCGTAGGCGAGCGCATCCTCCCGCAGCCTCTCCGCCCCGCCAACCATCTCATTGGCCAGACATACCGCAGCCTCGACCATCGTGCGGTCAAACGGTGCCGCCCCGCCGCCGGCCGTGCCGAGCGGACGGGCCGCCACGTGGTCAAACTCGAGCCGGGCGAATTTGCGCGTCGAGTCCATCGATTTGAGGACGCGGCGGGTGAGCCCGGCGGCGCTGCCATCGACGGTGAATAACGACAGGCCCTGCGGCGCGTGGGCAAGAACGACGATCAGATCGGCGGTGTGGCCGTCGACGACGTAGCTTTTATGCCCGTTCAGGACAATTTCACCGCGTTCGGCGGTCGCGGCTAACGCCGTACCCTCGGCGTCCCAGCGCCCGTTGTGCTCGACCCAGGCAAGGGTCGCGGTCGTGTCGCCGGCGGCGATGCCCGGCAGCAGCGCCTGCTTTTCCGCCTCGGAGCCCGCGTTCATGACGGCGCCGGCGGCCAGCACCGCAGTCGCGAAATACGGTGCGCAGAGCAGCGCGCGCCCCATTTCCTCCAGCACAATGCATTGGTCGCCAAAGCCAAGCCCGTAACCGCCATAGGCTTCGGGAATGCGAATCGCGGTCAGGCCGAGCGCGGAGTTCATCGCGCGCCACCCGTCGCGCTCGTAGCCATGTTCGGTCTCCATCAACCGCCGCACCTCCTTGGCCGGCGAACGGTCTCTCAGCAGGCGGCGCAGGTTTGAGCGGAACTCTTCCTGCTCGCTTGAAAAACTGAACTTCACGGCGATCTCCCGGCGTGTTCGATCTGATGACCGGCGGCGCTCACGGCCGGCTTTCCATCGAGGTGGCCCGATCGACCATAATTTTCCTGACGTGCTCCGTTGGAGGCGTCAACATGATAATACCAAAAGCCTGCCGATCGTCTGGGCTGCGAGCGGTTGCGGAAGGTACCGGAGGGCGTGGCGAATTGCGCTATCATTGGGCGATCAGCGGGACCCGGTCCCGGCCTCGGCACCAGTGCGCGTCGATGGTCGCGGCCAGCGCGTGGTTCTGAAACATCGTGCTGCACAGGCGGGGCCGAGGGTCGGAGTTCGACGCAGATATCGCAGGGGTGATCGCGGCATGGGCAAGCTTGAAGGGAAAGTCGCGCTGGTTACCGGATCGGGGCGCAATATCGGCCGTGCGACCGTGCTGAAGCTGGCCGGCGAAGGTGCGAATGTTGTGGTCAACGCGCGTTCCAATCAGCAGGAGGCGGAGACCGTCGCGCGTGAAGCCCGGGATCTCGGGGTCAAGGCGGTCGCCGTTCTCGCCGACTTGGGCAAAAAAGCAGAGGTCGAGGCCTTGGCCGGCAGGGCTCTGTCCGAGTTCGGCCGGGTCGACATCCTGATCAACAATGCCGCGATTCGGCCGCACAAGCCGTTCACGGAAACGACCGATGCAGACTGGGAATTGATCCGCAGTGTGGTTCTTGACGGGCCGCTCTACCTGACGCGTGCGCTGATCGAGCCAATGGTGAGGGATCGCTACGGGCGCATTCTGTTCTTCGTCGGCGATGGCGCGATTTCCGCTCGCGGTAGCGGCCGCACACATCTGTCTGCAGCGAAGATGGGCCTGATCGGCGTGGCGCGCGGGCTCGCCTCGGAATTCGCTCCTCATAACATCCGGGTAAACGTCGTTTCGCCGGGCAGCATCGATACGCGGCGCGACAATCCGGAGTGGTATCAGGGTCGCCTGCCGGACGCCGCTGGCATCCCGCTCGGGCGGCAAGGCAGCCCCGACGAGATTGCCGCGACCTGCCTGTTCCTGGTCGGTGAGGATGCCGGCTTCATTACCGGACAGACGATCCACGTCAATGGCGGGGCGCACTATTACTGAACGGCGGTGCACCCAGCAGCTGTAAGCGCTATCGCAGCTGCCGATGCGGCGGCGTGTTCCGCGGTGCGCAGGCCGAAGACGCAGCTCTTAATCAAGCCGCCGACATAGCCGAGGGCGCCGCCGCCTTCAAGGCCGCCGGTGGTGCCGTCGGCGGCATAGAGGCCGGCGATCGCCGAACTGTCCGGCCGCTTCACCCTGCCGTGCCCCGTCGATGGGGATACCGCCCATCGCGTTGGTGATGCCGGCGCAAATCGGGATCGCGAAAAACGGCGGCGTCTCGATCCGCCGCGGCCCGCCGCTGAGGATCGAGCGCTCGGGCGACAGCGTCGAGAGGCGGTTGAAACGAACCGCATCGTTGTACTCGGCGATGGTCGCGGCCAGGTTTCCCGACGGCAGCCCTGCCGTCGCGGCGAGGATCTCGATCGTCTCGGCGCGATAAAGCGTGCCGCCCCCCACCCGAGCAATTGCGGGTTCGGCGGGATCTGCGCCGCCTTGCCGGCGGTCTCCCAGATCGCCGCGTCACAGATCACCACCAGGGACTTTACGCGACCCTCCTGATGGGCAAGGCCGGGGCCGACGTGATCAGATCGATCGGCCGCAGGGCGAGTGGTTGCGCGGGCGCCGCCCGGCAAGAGCACGACATTTCCGATCGCCGGCGGGCGGAGGTCGTCGAGCCTCGGAGCTGGGAGCGGCGATAGGGTATCACGGAGAGACCGCGGATGCGGTGGACGGGGCAGGCTACTCCAGGATGCAGAAAAATTAAACTTTGCCAAGGGTGGGGCGGGAGTGCGAATCCCCTGTCCGCTGGGGATTTTTTAAGATCGCAGAGGGATACTAAGCGGCGTAGAGCCTGCGGAGTGCCTACATTCTAGAAGCCGGTAAGTAAAGTAAGCCCTATCTAAGAAGGGCTGCCCGGAATGCCGATTACATGTTCCAGCTCCTGGCCGGAATCTCGCGATCCTCCGCATAGCATCATGAATTTCATGCGTCGCCCCTGGGTAAGCCATGGCCTTGGGACCTGATTTCCTGTCCACAGAACATGTCCCAAAATAGGTGAGCATCTATAATTACCCGAGACGTTTTAGGGGCACTCATGAGCAGGGGCTGTTCCAAGCTCGTTCGCTCTTCCCGTTGTTTATCTGACACCCGACGCCATGCCCTCTGCCCGCTCGACTTCAACCGGCGAGCGTGTTGACGCCGCCGAACGCGTGTGCTGGCCTTGCGGCGTCATGGAACACGAACCGCAACGCAATGAGCGGGGCCAGCCGGTCGGTTGGCCGATCGAGGGCTGGTCGCCGCGGCCGCGCCCGCCGAGAACCGCGATGCCCGGCGCCTTCGCCACGGTCGCGCCGCTCGACCCAGACCGCCATGCCGCCGAACTGTTCGACGCCAATTCCGAGGACCGCGAGGGGGTGGCCTGGACCTATTACAATTTCGGTCCGTTCACGACGCTTCCAGAATACCGCGCCTGGCTCGACACCGCGTGCGGCAATCGCGACCGGTTCTATCACGCGATCCGCGACAATGCACAGGGCCAGGCGGTCGGCGTCGCGGTCTATCAGAACTGCGTGCCGGCGATGGGCACGATCGAGATCGGCGGCCTCGTGTTCAGCCCGCGGCTGCAGCGCCGGCCTGCGGCGACCGAGGCGATGTATCTCATGATGCGCCGAGTGTTCGACGAACTCGGCTACCGGCGCTACGAATGGAAATGCGATTCGTTGAACCTGCCGTCGCGCGCCGCCGCGGTCCGGCTCGGCTTTCGGTATGAGGGCCTGTTCCGCCAGGCGATGATCACCCGCGGGTACAACCGCGACACCGCCCGGTTCTCGGTCATCGACCGCGACTGGCCGGCGCTGCGCGCCGCCTTCGAGCGCTGGCTCGACCCGGGTAATTTCGCGGCCGACGGCAGCCAGCGCCGGCGGCTGGCGGATCTCCGATCCGGCGCCGGATGAGCGGCCGACCGGCACCGTCGCTGGCGCTGCTGTCGGCGATAACCGCGCTCGCGTTCTGCGGCTTGCATATGGTCGTGCCGGCCTTGCCGCTGCTGGTCGCGGTATTCACCGACACGCCGGCGCATGTGCAGCTCGTCGTGAGCCTCTATCTCGCCGGGATTGCCGCCGGGCAGCTTGTCTACGGCCCGGTTTCCGACCGCTTCGGGCGGCGTCCGGTTTTGCTCGCCGGTCTCGCGGCATTTCTTCTCGGCACGGCGCTGTGCGGCGCCGCATGGTCGTTGCCGGCGCTGATCGCGGGACGCGTCGTGCAGGCGCTCGGCGCCTGCGCCGGCATCGTGCTGAGCCGCGCGATGATCCGCGACGTCTATGAGCGCGAGGCGGCGGCGCGCGGATTGGCGCTCGTCATGATGGCGATGACGCTGGCCCCGGCGATCTCGCCGGCAATCGGCGCCTACCTCACCGAATGGTTTGGCTGGCGGGCGGTCTTTGCGGTGCTCGGCGGGCTGGGCGGCCTCGTTCTTGTCGCGACCATCATCCGGCTCGGCGAGACCAACCGGCAGCGGGCCCGGCTCGATGTCGCCGGCATGGCGGCGGCCAACCTGGCGCTGCTGCGCTCGCCCGCCTTTGTCGGCTTTGCGGTGTGCGGCGCCTGCACCAGCGCCTCGTGGTTTACGTTCATCGCCAGCGCGCCGCACATCCTGGCGGAAGCGCTGCGCCGGCCGCCGAGCACCTACGGGCTGATGATCCTACTGCCGATGGCGACCTACATGCTCGGCAATGCCGCGGCGGCACGGTTCGTGCCACGCTTCGGCAGCTTACAGCTGCTGCTCGCCGGCCGGGCACTCGCCTTTGCCGCCGCGCTCGCGATTGCGCTGTGGGCAGGCTCGGCCCCGCTCAGCGTCTGGCTCTTGTTCGTGCCGATCGCGCTGGCCGAAATCGGCGACGGCATGAGCGGGCCCGCGGTCATGGCGGCGGCGCTCAGCATCCAGCCGCGGCTCGCCGGCACCGCGGCGGGGCTGATGGGCTTTCTGCAGATGGCCGCCGCCGCTCTCGGCAGCTTCGTCGTCGCCTTGCTGCCGTACCGGAACGCGTTCGGCATGATCGCGCTGTACGGCGGCTTTGTCGCGCTCGGGCTGGCTGCTGCAGTTTTCGCCGTGCGGTGCGCGCAACCGCTGGCGGTGGCCGTTGCGGAGGAGTGGCCGGTCTTGCCGGGCGCGCCCGCGCCTGCGCCCGCCGCCGACCGAACTTGAAGGGACCCATGACTACGCCCGGAGGCCTTCTAGAAGCATGATCCTAAGAGCCTGAATCAAAAAGATATTCAGAGGCGCTGAATTTTGTGAACCAAGATGCTGGTTGGGCTGGGGGCCAGCATCGGATGGCAAGACCCTATTCGCAGGATTTGCGGGAACGTGTGGTTGGGTCGGTGGCGAGCGGCCGCACCTGCCGGGCGACGGCGGCGCTGTTCGGCGTGAGCGCGGCTAGTGTGGTGAAGTGGTCGCAGGGCTGGTGGGCGAGCGGCAGCGCGGCGGCCAAACCGATGGAGGGCTGGCGGCCGCTCCGGCTGACGGGCGAGCGCGCGTGGTTGTGGGCGCGGATCGCCGAGAAGCCGGACCTGACCCTGGCCTGCGCCGGGGTAGGCTTGTATGGGCGTTGGTTGTCAAGCCTGATGACGCGCACCCTGGGTTTTCTCCCGCTGTCGGGTCTCGGTGTTGGCCAAAGCTCAGTGCCGGACGATCCGAGGGGAGCTCGCCATCAGGCGCGAAAGATCGCGCTACACACTTGTATTCGGGAGGTCCGCGTGGACCTCGACCATGATGCAGTCATGCGCATCGGCGGCAAAGCTCCGAGACGGCAGGCCCATTCTCCAAACGACGCGCAAGCCATGCCTGCCTCGGGTCACCGATCAGAGCGATGATGCAAGTCTGCACCGTGGTCAGCAGGAAGACCGTGCCGATCGCCTCGGGAAATCCCTTCAGCCCGTCGACCACGGCGATCAGGACGTTGCCCACGCCGCGGGTCTTGAGTTCGTTCATCACCTTGAGCCAGAACTTGGCGCCTTCGGTTTGCTCGATCCACAGCCCCAGGACCTCCTTCTCGCCCTCACTTGTTGAGGGCGAGCGCGACGTAGACAGCCGTGTTGCGCACCAAGCGCTGGCCGCGAATCTTGACCCGCAGCGCGTCGAAGAAAATCACCGGATAGATCGGATCTAGCGGCCGGTTCTGCCATTCTCGAACCTCCCCGAGCACAGTGTCGGTGAACCGGCTGACCAGATCGGGGGAAACCTCAACGCCATAAAGCTCCAAGAGATGCCCCTGGATCTCACGAACCGACAGGCCGCGGGCATAGAGACTGATGATACGATCGTCGCAACCGTCCCGCCGGGTCTGTCCCTTGCCAACCAGCTGCGGCTCGAAGCTTCCCTGACGGTCGCGCGGCACCGCGATCTCGATCGCGCCGTCATCGCCGATCACGGTCTTGCTCGAATAGCCGTTGCGGCTGTTGCCGATGCCGCGCCCGGCCGGGTCACCTTTCTCGTAGCCCAGATGCTCCGTCAGTTCGACGCCCAGGGCGCGCTCCAGCAGGCGCTTCTTCAGCTCCTTGAACAGCCCTTCCTCGCCCAGCAAATCCTGCGGCGAACGGTAGCCTTGCAGCCGCTCCTCGATTAGCTCGTCCCTGATCGCTTGTGCCATTATCCGTGATCCCCTCTACTACATAGAGTGTCTCACAGCTCCAGCTTACACAAAATACCCGACACCCTCGCTTGATGTCGTTGGCCGCCCACAGCCGTTGCACGCTGGCCGCCGCACGGGCCATTGTGCGGCAACTCCACCGACCCAGATGAGACGGCGCGGTCACCGCTTGCTCCATCACTTGCTGCACCGCAGCCTCCGGCAGCCACGGTTTGCGCCCGCGGCCGGCACGATCGCCCAGCCCTGCCAACCGGGCCCCCGCAAAGCGCCCAACCCAGCGGTTCACCGCCAGCCGCGATATTCCCGATCTGCCCGGCGATGCACTGTTGCGTCAGACCCTGCGCGCCCAGCAGGATGATCTCGGCCCGTTGGCGGTCGCGCGCCGACGCCGTCGGCGCATGGGCCCGGCGGTTCAGCTCGGCGGCCTCCTCCGGCTGCAATGCGATCTTTTGACGAGCCGTGACTGTCCCCTATCCGGCCCGCCCATGATACTCAAATCGACCAATATTGTTAGCTTATTTTAGAGACACTACACCAGTTCGTCTTGCGCGGACTTGTTCCGCGCATCCACGTCTTGGTTCGGGCGCTCGAAGGCGTGGATGGCCGGGCCAAGCCCCGCCAAGGCGAAACGGGCGGCTTCATGATGCCATCATTCGTTGCGTTGCCAATCGTCGCGCCACAGAAAGTCGGGACCGAGCTCCCCGAGGCTCGGGCAGCCGATCTGGCCCATGACGAGGTCGATTTCCTCGCGCAGGATCGAGACTGCCCGGTTGACCCCCGGAATGCCGCCCGCGGCGGCGCCGTATAAGGTCGGCCGCCCCATAAAGCAGAAATCGGCGCCGAGGCAGAGCGCGATCAGAATGTCGGCGCCGCGCCGCACCCCGCTGTCGAGCATGACCGTCAGCCTGTCGCCGACCGCCTCCTTGATCGCCGGCAACACGTCGAGGGAGCCCGGGGCCTGGTCGAGCTGGCGGCCTCCATGGTTCGAGACGATGATGCCGTCGCACCCGATCTCAGCGGCGCGCAACGCGTCGGCGGGGCTCATGATCCCCTTGACGACGAGGTTGCGCGGAAACAGCTGGCGATAGCGCTCGAGGTCGCGCCAAGTCTGGGCGTTGTAGGGCTGCAATGAGCGCGCGAAATTGTAGACCTGTTCGGAGTCGGCGCCGCTTGGCGCGTAGGGCTGCCAGTTTTGCATCATCGGCGTGCCGCCGCCATGGCGGAAATATTCGACGATCCAAAGCGGATGGGTCAGCGCCTCGGCGAGGATCGACGGCCTGAGGCTCAGCGCCTGTAACAGCCCGCCGCGAATATTGGCGAAGCCGTTCCTGATGTTGCGCTCGCGCTTCGAGCCGACCGGCACGTCGACGGTCAGCACCAGCGCGGCCATCCCGGCATCGGCGGCCCGGCGGATCATGTCCTCGCGCACCCCGGCGTCGCGCGGCGCGTAAAGCTGATACCAGGCGTGGTCGGGCGCAACCTTGGCCGCCGCTTCGATCGAATCGTTGCTGGCGCCGGACATGATGTACGGGATGTTCGCCTTGGCCGCGGCCTCGGCCAACATCAGATCGGCGCCGCGGCGAAACAAACCGGCGCCGCCGGTCGGCGAGATGCCGAACGGGCTCGCATAGGTGTGACCGAACAGGGTCGCGGTCTGGTCGCGCTTCGACACGTCCACGAGATAGCGCGGCAACAGCTGGTGTTTGTGAAAGGCCGAGGTATTGCGTTCGAGCCCGCGCTCGTCTTCGAGGCCGCCCTCGATAAAATCGAAAGCGATCTTCGGCAGCCGCCGTTTCGCCATCCGGTGCAGGTCTTCGATGTTGACGGCTTGGTCGATCCTCATCGGCTCGGGTGCTCGCTGAACGGTGCATTTGTCAGGGCAACAATGCTGGTTTCGCGCCCAGCCGACAACCCGTCAGGGCGTCGCTACCGCCATGCCGAGTGCGCGGGCGGCAGCCGCCATGCCTCGATCGAACGTGACGAGCGTTGCGTCGAGCCGCTGGGCGATGGCGATGTGCAGCGCGTCAGGCGTGCGAAGGTTGACATCCAGACGCCGCAAAGTTTGATCGGCCGCCCCGATATCGGCTGTCGTAATCTCCCGTCGGCCTGCGGCCCGGGTTGTCCAGGCGTCGAAATGCTCGAACGCGAGTAGCGCATCCTCGCGGGTGAGGTCGCGCATCCGCACCCGCCGGGCTACCGCCGACGAGAATTCCGCCGCGCCAAAATCGCTGACGAGAATAATTGCAGGGTGGGATGCCAGAAAGGCAGCGGCGCGCGCGCTTGCCGGGTCGATCACAAACAGGGCAACAAGGACACTCGCGTCGAGGTAAAGGCTCACTTTTCGCCTTCGTCCCGCATGTCGCTGACGAGCTGACCCGCATCAATCTCAGGCATCTTCCGCCCAACTAGGTTTGCCCGGAGCCATTCGATGTCGGCGGCGGTAATCGGGCGCGGCACCGGCCGCATCGGCTTCAACTCGACCACCGGCTCGCCACGGCGAGTGATGACGATGCCCTCGCCCTTGAGAGCGCGATCGATCAGCTTCGACAACTGGTTCTTGGCTTCGGCAACACTGTGCGTGCTCATCAGCAGAAGATAGCTATCGGATGGCCATCAGTCGAGCGGCCCGACGATCCGCCACGGGGCAAGCGCTTCCTTGGCCTGCTCGTCCTGCGGCGTCGTTCGAGGATCACTTCCGGTGATACCTTTTGCAAACCCTAACCCGTTGAGACCCCAGGCTTGGGGCAACGTTGCATAATTCTTGCAGACTGTGTGGAAAGTGGGACTGAGCGGATTCCAGCGCGTCGACGGACGCGGTAGAATCCGGCATGACATACATCACGGGTCACGACCGCTCGCAGCTGCGGCTTTTGCCGGAAGCAGTGGATGACTATGTTGGCTCGGACAACTCGGTGCGGTTCATTGATGCCTTTGTTGACGGGCTGGACCTGGCGGCGGCGGGATTTGGTCGCGTTGAGCCGAAGGTGACGGGCCGCCCGGCATATGCGCCCGCGGATCTGCTGAAGCTTTACATCTATGGCTATCTCAACC
>DATMKU010000033.1:0-21060 GCA_035570935.1 Allostellaceae bacterium | reverse complement strand
CTGGTGCCGCGACGACGAGCTGGTTGCGCCACAGCTTCCTCAGCGTCTCCGGCTGGACCAGGTTTTGCCCGGTTGCCGCGCGCGCCTCGCCGTCGCCTTCGCCAATCAGAACGTCGTCGCGGGCGTGATGGGCGATCTGCTGCAGCAAGGCCTCGGTCGGCGACGTAAAGATGCGCACCGGAACCCCGGTCTGCTGCCGCCACAACGCACCCACATCGCTGACGGCATGGCGCAATGTCGGCGGGCAAAACACCACGACATCGGGCGCCACCGCATATCCGGCGCGAACGGGGGAGGCCATGCCGAGGCTCAGCGTCAGCACCAATCCGGTAATACCGGCGACGCTGAGATTTCGATACGTGGACATCCGGGTCTACCCTCCGCACCAGACAAACCGGCAGGCGCACCATCGCTCACTTTGCGTGCGGGCCGCACCGTGCGGCGAGACATCATGCGCCCTGCGGAGAGTTTCGATGCCGTCAAAATTGTCAGGGGACGACAGTATGGAAGTCCCGGTCACGGCATCGTGACGGCGGGCCTCGCAGCTCCCGAAGAACGCCGATCGGCGCTACAGACAGATGAGCTGCTAACCCCGGCGCCAAACGTGCCTCATTTTCGTAATAGCGATACCACGCAGGAATGAGTTTCGCAGAAGAGTGTGGGCTTCCAAATCGGCATCGGCTGCCAGGTTTCGCGAGCTCCGTCCAAATTACGTCCCACCTTTCCGACCCCGTTAACGCTTTATTTATATCCAAGGCCGACCCTGAGAGGGAGCGGTGACGGAAACTCTGACGGGTACAGCCCCGATGCCCACAACTCGATGCATATTGCGATATGCGAGTTGGCTGGAAGAGGTCTCTCCCGGCTTTCTCGCCGAAGCGATCCTGATGGAAACCGGCGAGGACTATGCGCAGCGCGATGTGCTCGACCAGCTCGCCCGGCTGATCGAGGTATTCGGCGTGATCGGGGTTGCCGAAATCGTGGGTTGCCCCCGCTGCTGACCCCGAAGCCCGGGGGAGCGCCGTTTGCCGGCGACGGCGCTTGATACCGTCAGCACCGCCGCGTCCCGGCTGTCACCTCGCGGCGCCTCATCGTGCGAACTTCGGCAAAGCCGCTGGCTTCGAGTGGACCAGCGTCTCGCCGCCGCGGCGGGCCATCATGCGCGTCGATCCTGACCGCGGCCCGCACTGGCGAGGTCATCGGCGCGACCTGGGCTGAAATCGATTTGGAAGGCCGCCTGTGGACGGTTCCGGCCGGACGTATGAAAATCCGGGAAAAGGAGATGATCGCCGAGCGCGAATATCACGATCCTGATGCCCGAAAGCCGCGCCTGGGTCTGATCGTTTTGAGGCACCCCGGATAATCCCCGCGGCCCGCCTTGCGCCATTGTGCGCCTTTGGGGGAAGTCTGATGGCGCGCTCATTGCGCCATCAAGATTCCCTATAGGCGCACCCTGATAAAGGCGCACTCCCTTCGCGCCATTGTGCGCCTTTAGAAAAAACCAAAGGCGCATGGCGCTTGCCCCTGCCCCTCGGCGACGGCTGTTTGGGCGGAGAAGACCTCCGCTACGACGTGCGTGTTTCCAGGGCGAGAAAGGCCGCGGCGCTGTCCGCTCCGCCGCCGGCAGGATCGCCTCGGCACAGTGCGGGAAGGGGTGGCAGGCGCCCCCCCCCCCGCGCGGTCGCGATCGTCACTTCGGGCGGCTTGGCGAGCGCCCAAACGAGCGCCGCGACCCAGCCGACAAGAGTCCAGCCGAGCAGCAGGTTGACGGCGAATATCGTGTGAACGTTCCGGTGGGAATGCTGGCGCGACAATAGGGCCGGGATGAAATAGAGGACGCCCAAGAGCCCCAGCAAAACCGCGCCCCCGATAACGGAGATCGCCTTGTCGGCGGCGCCGGGGCCGAACAGCCACGTGACGATGATGAGCGTAAGGCAAATGGCCGCGATGCCAAACCAGAAGGTTCTTGCTCGCATGTCCTCCCTCTGATTAACGCGGATATTTATGGCTGACAGCAACGTCAATGTAAAATTCGGCGCGCAGACCAGCGGCCTTGTCGCCGGCGTCGCGGAAGTCAAGGACACGCTGACCTCGGCCTTCAAATCGCTGTTCGAGAATGCGCTCGGCGTCGGGGGCGGCTCGGGATCAGGCGGCGGCGGGTTGGTCAGCGGCCTGTTCGACAGCCTCTTCAAGGGCATCTTTGGCCGCGGCGTTGCCGGCCTCTTCGGGGGGCGGGAGCGCCGATCAGAACTTCTCCGGGGGCGCCACTGGCGGCCAGGGAACCGGCGGCCTTTTGGGTGCTGGCGCTGGCGGCCTTTTGAGCGCGGGGGCCGGGGCGGCGGTATCGTCCACTGTGGGCAGCGGCGGCGGCCTTTTAAGCTCGTTGTTCGGCCTTGGCAGCCTCGGCGCGATCTTCGGCTTCGAGCACGGCGGCGTCGTGCCCTCGGCGGCCGGCGGCTGGGCCGTGCCGCAGCTCGGCGCCAACGGCACGCTGGCGCAACTGCACTCAAACGAGATGGTGCTGCCGGAAAACCTGTCGAATTTCGTACGCAGCTCGGCCGCGGCGGGCGGCGCCGGCAGTGGCCATACCTTCAACCTCGGCCCGATCAGCGTCGTCGACGTCAAGAGCGTGGGGCAGCTCTTCATGAACAACGGCAGCGTCTTGGTGCAGGCGCTCAACCAGGCGATACGCAACGGCTCGGCCTTGCGGCAGAATTCATGAGGCTGATCGAGCTGGCTGGCGATCAGCTCGCCGCCTTCGCCTCCGGCATGCTCGACGTGATCTTTACCTTCGCCGTCGTGCTCGAGCGCAAGGGGCTGCTGACGCGCGCCGAGATCGCCGAAACGCTGCGCGCCGTGCAGGCTCAGGTCGCCGAGCAGGAACCGGGCCGGCACGGCGCGCGCGCCGGCGTCGTCGACCTGATGCTCAACGCGTTCGATCTGCCCGTGCGGGCGTCCAGGTGCGTGACCGCTGGCGGGTGATCGACGGCGGCAATCCCGCGGAAACAGAAAACGGGGCAGGACGGCAACCTTGACCTTGACCGATTCGGCGCGCGCGCCGCGACATTCTGCCAACGGTCATTTCAGAATGTCACGCGGCCAGGACGCCGCCACGCCTGCGCCGAGGCTCGCTGAGGCGCCCGGCAAATCGCGTGGCATTGGAGGCTAACGGCCCAATAGCCCAATAGGCGGTTTTATGCATTGACCAGATCGAGCGATGGAGAGGCGATCGTGGGTGCGGGCGCGGTGAAGCGCCGGGCCAAGGCGCTGGGGCTGAAGCAGCGCACGATCGCAGCATTGCTCGGAATGACCGAGCAGACCGTCTCGCGGCTGATCAAGCAGCCGCGGCCGCCCCTCGCATCGTGCTCGTGGTCGCCGCCTGGGGGCTGCTGAGCCCGTCGCAGCGCGGCGAGCTGATGCATCGCACCGGCAACGGCCGGCTGGTCTGGACTCAACCGCTGGTGACACCCGGCGAGGGCACCGCGGCCTGTTGGCATTGGTCGCCGCGGCAGCCCGCCGCAACCGGACAGGTATGCTTGACAGGCGATTGAAGTAAAACGCGAATTCGGGTTTGTTTTGCGGGCCGGGCGCGGCGAATGAAGCGGCCTGGCGCCCTGAGAACAGGACCTCAGCAGCGCGCGGCCGTTCCTTGTCAGGGAACCGCCCGGCCCCCGGCCCGCAAGGCGCGATCAGTCTGCCGCGCTTTGGTGTCTTCCCCGTCCCGAGCGCCTCGGGGCGATGCCGGCCGCCCGGTGAAAGGCGCGCAGGCGCACTGCATACCGCGCTTTCAATGCGCGGATTTCGTGATCAAGGCTCTTCATTTCATCGAGCAATTCGTGCTGCCGCGGGAAGGCTTCGGGCGCGCGATATTCCCGGCGCGCCCGCGCCAATCGCACAACTTCGGCGGCCATCGCCCCTACCCTCCGACCGCGACGGACAAGGCGAATAGCTCGGCAGCGATGCGCTGGCGGCAGCGCCTGCGGATCAGCGCGAGTCGGCTCGGAATATTCTCCGCCATCCACTCGCGGCAGGCGCGGCGATCAGCTTTCGGGAGCCGGAGAACGCGCCACCGGAACCGCCAGCGGCTGATCGGCGCCGGATCTCGCTCCGAGCCGAAGACCCTCAACCAGCGGTATTGCGGGGCCTCCATCAGCGCCTCGATGAACCGGATTTCAGCAGGGGTGAAGCCGTCGTCGACGCGAGATTGCTGTAAACTGTCCGCAGCCTTGGGCATGGGTCACTCCTTGCCTGGGTTAGGCTCCTTGCGGGTGTTAGCGCATCCGCGTGGGGCCGCTCAATTGAGCATATCGACTATATAGGCATCGCCGCAGCTTGTCAATGATGGCGATATCGCCTATAGTGGCGATATGGCCCCACCGATCCTGTTTCCTGTCAAGAAGTTGGTCGCCATAACCCCCGAAATGGCGCGCGCAATCGATGCCTACCGCTTTGACCACCGGATCAAGACCGAGGCCGAGGCGATCCGCCGGCTGATCGAGCAGGGATTGGCGGCGGCGCGATCCAAGGCAGGCGCGGACGATGGCCGCGAGCTTTGACACTCTCCGCGCCGCTCGTCGCCTGAAAGAGGCGGGCGCAACCGACCCCGTCGCTGAGGCGATCGCCGAGACGATCGGCGACGCGCGTGCTCTCGATCTCTCAAACCTCGCGACCAAGGCGGACCTCGCCGAGGTCGAGCTGCGGCTGATCAAGTGGGTGATCGGCGTCGGGGTTGCCGCCTTCGTCGCGCTCACGGGCGTGATCTGGACCGCCACGCAAATCCTGTTGCACGCGCACTTTTAAGCTCACCCGCCCGCCGACAAGTCAGCTCGAGAAGTCAATCGTAATCACAATGGGTTATAATTCCGCAAGCGGGGGGAGTCAGTTAGTTAAAACCTTGCTGCCGCTGGGTTTTCGGCGTCGTCCGCAGGCTGCCGCGCCCTTCGGCGCCGGCGGGGCACCGGGCCGATTCCGTAAGTGCAGGGCGCCTCCTTGGGCGCGCGATCGAGCACCGCCAGCGCGTTGCCGTAGCCCCTGATCCGCTTGCCGAAGCGCTGATCGGCGATCCAGCACCCGGCCATGTAGTAGCTCTCGGTCGCCCTGGCGGGATCGCGCCGCACGATGATCCAGTCGCCACCCTCTGACCGCGGCGGCGGCGGACAGCACCCGGACATGATTTCTTCATCCCCCCGCAAACGGCCCCGGTAGCGCTGCCTCTGGTAGGGGCGTAGCA
This sequence comes from Allostellaceae bacterium, assembly GCA_035570935.1. Classification (GTDB taxonomy): domain Bacteria; phylum Pseudomonadota; class Alphaproteobacteria; order ATCC43930; family CGMCC-115725; genus AP-15. Next base: position 15,830 of record DATMKU010000033.1, on the reverse strand, counting down.
TGGGGCGGCCCCGCAGCCGCCCCCTTAACGCATTACGATCACGTGATAAATAGGGTAAGGGTGGCGGAGGGGGCGGGATTCGAACCCGCGAGACGATTCATCACCGTCTACACACTTTCCAGGCGTGCGCCTTCAACCGCTCGGCCACCCCTCCAGCGGCGCACCGCGTCGCGTGGCACCGACGTACCACACTAGCCGCGCCGGCCGAGCCGCGCAACGAGAGCTCGGGCGAGATCGACGCGCAGCTTGACCTCGAGCCCCGGATCGCCTACATCCGCCGCTTTGCCGGGCCGGGATGCATCCGCGCGCCGGCGTCTGCGGCCGGAGCAATGAAGACTTATTCCGCCAAACCCTCGGATATCGAGAAAAAGTGGCTGCTCGTCGACGCCGACGGGCTGGTTCTGGGCCGGCTTGCCTCGGTCCTCGCCATGCGCTTGCGCGGCAAGCACAAGCCGTCGTTCACGCCGCATATGGATTGCGGTGACAACATCGTCGTCGTCAACGCCGAAAAGGTCGGGTTGACCGGCAACAAGCGCCAGGACGACATCTTCTACTGGCACACCGGCTATCCGGGCGGCATCAAAGGACGCAGCAAGGGTGCCATCCTCGCCGGCCGTCACCCCGAGCGGGTCGTCGAAAAGGCGGTCGAGCGCATGCTGCCGCGCGGGCCGCTCGGGCGGCGGATCATGAAGAACCTCCGCGTCTTTGCCGGGCCCAACCACCCGCATGCCGCACAGCAGCCGGCACTGCTCGATGTCGGCGCGATGAACCGCAAGAATTTGAGGGCGTGACCAATGGCCGACAACGATCAACCGACCAACCCACCATCCGGCCCGCGCGCTCAGACCTTCCAAGGCCTCGCCAACCTGCGCCAGGCGATGCAGGCGGCGCGGACCCCGGCGGCGGCGCCGACCGCACCCACCGCGGCGGCGGCGATCGACATCCAGCCAAAGCTCGACGCGTTCGGCCGCGCCTACGCCACCGGCAAGCGCAAAAACGCGGTGGCGCGGGTGTGGATCAAGCCCGGCAGCGGGGCGATCAAGGTCAATGACCGCGACAGCCCGGTCTATTTCGCCCGGCCGGTATTGCGCATGATCATCAACCAGCCCTTTGTCACCACCAACCGGCTCGGCCAGTTCGACGTGATGTGCACGGTGGTGGGCGGCGGGCTGTCCGGCCAGGCTGGTGCTGTGCGCCACGGCATCAGCAAGGCGCTGACCTTTTACGAGCCCGGCCTGCGCCCGGTGCTGAAGAGCCAGGGCTTTCTGACCCGCGACAGCCGCGTCGTCGAGCGCAAGAAATACGGCCGCCACAAGGCCCGCCGCCGTCCGCAATACTCAAAGCGCTAGCGCGGTTTTCGATCGCATTGAACCTCATCCCCGCGAAAGCGGGAACCGCAGGGCAAGCGACGTGCGGCTGCCCCCTGCTCAAGCCAGGGACAGGCCTTGGACCCCGTTGGCGCGGGGTGACGAGTTGATGGTTTGATTTGATCGGAACCGCTTCTAAACGCCACTTTGCGCGGCTTTTGCGCGGGGACGATCAGCAAAAATCCGGGCGGGTCGGGGCGCCTGAGTCCCGATCCCGAGCAGGCCGGGGCGGCGCTCGGCTCACCTCGGCCGAAACCGCAGCTCTGCCCTCACCCGGCGCGGATCACCGCGGTATCGCCTGCGCTTTCGATGACGGTGCCGTAAGCCTGCGATAATTCCGCGAGCCGGCCAAGGATTGATGCCGCCGCGGCACCGCGCGCGATCGACGGGCGCCCGCGGGTTTTGAGGTCCGCGGGCCCGCCGACGCCGCGGTCGTTCAGCTGCACCGGGGTCAAACGCACGTCGCGAAACCGGCCGCCGGCAAAGCGGCACTCGGCGATGACGCTCTGCCACACTTCACCGTCGTAAAACCCGTCCTCGGTCGCGGTCTGAAAGACGAAATTGCCGAGATCGTAAAAGATCGGCGCCCCGCGATAAATCTCGATGCCGTGCAACCGCGGCGCGCCGTGGCCGACATAGAGCGAGGCCCCGGCATCGATAGAGCGACGCGCCAATTGTCGCTGCCATTCGGGGGTCCGCCGGCCGCCCTCTTCGAGGATATGGTTATGGTGACGGGCGAGCACGATTTCGGCTTGTTCGGCCGCCGCGGCGATCGCTCCGAGGATGCGGCCTAGATCGGCGGCGTCGAGCGCGCCATCGGCCCCGCGGCGCAATTCGTTCACCCCAGCGCGGCTGGCGGTCGCCGCGGCACCTTCGCGGATCGCACCGCTCGCCGCCGCCACCAGCGCCACGGTGCCGTTCCCGGTGCGCCGGTAAACCGGTGCGGCGGCCGCGGCCGAATTTACGCCGGCGCCGGCATGGGCAATCCCGCGCATATCGAGTTCGCGCAACGCGCCGATGATCCCGCCGCTGCCGAGATCCCCGACATGGTTGTTCGCCGTCGCCACCAGCGAGATCGACAGCGCCCGCAGACAATCGAGCACCACCGGGTCGGCGGCATGCAAAAACACGCCACGGCGCGTCGCTGGTCTAGGAGCGGTCCTCGCCGTTAAGAAACGCGGCGATCCGCTCGATCGCCTCGGCCGGCAATTCGCGCCCGGCGACCGCCTGGCCGATGAGTTCGGCGTCATGCCGAGAAGGCGGCACAGTTCCCTCTCCTCGGTCAAGGAGACGAATCCCGCCAGTTTATCGCGTTGCGCCCCGGTCAACCGATAGACCGGCAATACCCCGGTGGAGTCGTGACCGTTCTTCGACGACCCGTTATCTCGGGATAAAGGTTTTGCCGTCGCGGCGCTGTTGCCGGCTTAGGCATCGACGTGCTTGCCCTCGCCGTCCGGAATCTCGGCTGCTCGGGTATCGAGCCAGGCCGCGAGCTTGTCGGCGATCAACCTCCCCGGCGTCAATCCATGCGGCGATAGCGTCTTCTGCACCGTTGACAGCGGGACCCCGGCATCCCTGGCAAGATCGGCCAGGCTCATCCCGGCGAGGTCGAGTTCGGCGCGTATCTGTGGTTTGAGCGCGGCCCAGTCGTCGCTGTCGATGGCGCTGATCGACGGCGAGCGCGACGCCAGCAGACGCGACGCCGGGTGCTCGTCATGATCGCCGAGGACCTGTAGGAGCGCACGGCGCAAGATTGCTTCCTGACGCTCCGGCGAGGCGTGCTCAATCAACGAATTGAACGCGGCGGCCAGCGCCGCGACGATCGGCTCCATGCCGGCGATCGTAAAAACCCGAGGGCTGCGTGTAAAACCGTAAAGACCGCGCTCAGCAGTCGAAGCGGGCGGCGAGCACCCGGACAAGATCGGCCAGCCCCTCGGCCAGTGCCGCGAGCCGCGCCGCAGTCTCGGCATTGTTGTTGTCGGCAAACGCGCCGCTCGATTGCGGTCAGCCGGTCGTCGATCCCGGTGAGCACCTTCACCAGCATCCCGCCCTCGCGATTGAAGCCGTCGGCGATCGACTTGGCAACGTTGTTGAGCAGCCCGTCGAGATTGAGCAGCGCCGATCCGGGGATACGTAGCCGGCGCTGTTCCTCGTCAAGCGCCGGGCGGGGCGGCAGTTCGTCGAGACGCAATTCGGCAGCGAGTTGTGCAAGGTCGATGCCGCCTTCATCCAGGGGCGCGGAGGGGTCGTTGCCTGTTTCCGTCCGCCGGAGAGTGCCGCGGGGCGACTTTCGCCGCACTGGCGGGCTCCGCAGCGGGCAGGCGCCCGGCATGGGAGTGCGTGTCCGCCCGGCCGTTACTGGAAAAGTCGTCGCGATGGAGGGCGAGCCAGGCCGCGTTGACCGGGTGCTCGGGGTCGATGCCGCCGCCGGCATCGCGGGCAAGCTTGCCGTGCCGCAGCGCCTTGGTGATCGCCTGCTTCGACACCCCGGCCGTGCGGGCGAACTCGACTTCCAACAGTCCAGACGGCCCTCTTGGCCTCGTGGTCGATCGCCCGGCACAGAAGTACCTTTTTGCGCGGCGTCCGTTTGCGTTCTATGCTTTGGCGCAGCGCGGCTAGGCTGATCACCGAACCCCCGGCCCTGCCCAGGGTTGCCGCGCTTCTCACACCGATTGGCAGGAATGCCCACGCGCAGGAAGGGCAGCGGGATCGATGACGACAACCTACACCGTGCACGCCCATTGGGATGCCGCGGCAAAAATCTGGTGGACCGACGGCGACGACATCCCCGGCTTGTTTTGCGAGGCCGAAAGCTTCGACATGCTGGTGGACGTGATCCTCGACCTTGCCCCGGACTTGCTGCGCGCCAACACGAGCGAGCCGCCGGGTGAGGTCGTTGAGATCATGGTCATGGCCGAGCGCCATGGCCGCGCGTGTATCGCCGCCTGAGCCGGCTGCTGCGGGACGCCGGTTGCCGGATCGAGCGCCAAGGCAAAGGCAGTCATGAAATCTGGTACAGCCCGGTCACCGGGCGGACATTCAGCGTCCCGCGCACCATCAAGAAGACCACGACAGCGAACGGCATCTTGGCGCAAGCCGGGCTGCCCAAGGCGTTTTGAGCACGGCGCCCGCCTATTGCGGCTTTGCTTTGGGGGGGTCCGCGAGCTTGCGCGTGCCGACGGGCCCGCCTTGCGGCTATCAATTCGCGGCGCGGCGTCCGACCGGCGTGGCGGGCGTCCTGGCCGCGGTCGCGGGTGCTGGCGCTGCTCCGGTCTCGACGGTGACCGTCGGCGGCCGGTAGGGCGTCACCCGCGAGGTGAACAAGGCGCGCGGTACGGTGCACAAGGGCAAGACGTTCTGCTGAGTCTCCAACAGCACACCCTTGCCGAATTGCATTTCCTCCGATTTAGCGTAGCGCGGCAACGCCACCTCGTTGACCGCTTCCACATAGTCCGCCGGGGCATAGGCCTCGATGAACGCGTCGGCGATGCCGATCGGAATGAAGTGACACAGATCGGGCTCGATGAACGGCGTGCCGCCGACTTGCCCGCGGTACTCTTCGACAACCACATCCCGGAACGCCACCTGGTTGCCGCGCAACGGCCCCACCGTCGCCTCCGACGCAAACCCGATAAAGGCCGCCCGACGCTCGGGATGCTGGGTAAACGCGTCGAAGAAGCGGGCGCCGGCAAAGCCGTGAGTGCGTTCCAGCATGCCGCCCGGCACCTGATCGGCCATGGCGCGGCCAAGGCTGTTGACCAGCCCGGTCAGCTGGCCTTCCCACGCCGAATTTTCCTGGCCACGCCGGCCGGCGTCGATAATCGGATTTCGTCGCGCCGCGCCGCGAGCCCGCGATAGGCGGCATGCGCTTTGGCGGCGGCGCGGCGCAGCGTGCGGAGGTCGTCATGATCGATCGTCGCAGCAAGATCGGCGATCTTGCCTTCGGCCGCGGCGGTGCGTTTCGTCCGGGTGGCGGCATCGAACGTCTCGCGCGGATCAGCGGCTGCGCGGCGGCGCGCTTCGCCCTCGGCAAAGGCGAGCGTCGCCTCGGGGAGGAGCGCGGCGGATGCCCCCAACATCCCGGCCCGCGTCGTCCAAGGCTGTGCGCGGAACAGCCTGGCCGCGGCTTCGACCTCGGCGCAGGCCTGGGCAAGCTGTTCGCCGAGGCTCGGCGAAGCGGCGCGGAGCGCGGCGAGCGCGCGCTCGTGCTCTTCGATTTGGGTGAGGATGGCGGCGATATCGTCGAGACAAGCCATGCCCGATGATTGAACGGGCGGCATGCCGATGGCAACGGCTATAAATTGCTGCGATGCCGAAAGCGCATCGCAGCGGGTCTATTGCAGCCGCTGCCCCGGATCGGCGGCCAGCTCGGCGACCGCTAGCAGTGTCAGCCCCTCGGCGGCCAAGAGGAGCGATTGCAACGGCACGCCGGGACGCGCCTCGGCCAGGCGAAAGACGATGTTGCCCATCAGCTCCAACGCCGCCGACAGGTGGCGCGGGTCGTCCGGCAGCGGCAACAGGCGGCGGGCGAGGCGCATGACGCGGGCATGGTCCTCGGCGCTCGGCGCCAATGGCGCGACCGCGAGCGCGTGCTGCTCATCGTAGCCGAAGGCGGCGGCGTCGAGTGAACGATTCGCGGACATGCGGAGAACCCTAGCACCTGCAGCGGGGCGGCGGCGAATCCCAGAGCGCTCGGCAGGTCGCGGTCAAGCATGGGCGAGGAGCAGGCGGCTCATTGCCGGCCGGATGGCGCTCCCGATACCGCTTGGCTCATGCCGCTGCGATTCGAGCATGAGGAACAGCCTCCGAATCTCCCACCGGAGGGAGATGCGAGGTTTGCGAGGTTTCTCTCGGCGCCGGACAGATACTTGCCGGCAAAGAAATCCACTGCGTCAACCATTGTGGTCTCCATCATTACCGTCGTAATCCAGGGTGTGTTCGGCGCGATTGCGGAGGGCGAGCCTCTGGCGTTCCTTGCGGGCGGCCGAGCCGAGCCATTGGACTTGCAGGGTTCCGGACGTATTGGCGCAGCGCCTCGATACGCTCGGCTTCGCTTCACTGCGGGAAGGCTTGCCCCAATGCTCGGCCGGCCTGGCCGAGGTCGTGGCAGCCATCCAATGCCGCGGCCACTGGCAGCGGGGTCGGATTGGGCCGGCTCCTGTCGGCAATTTGCGCTTTCGCTCCCTCGCGGGCGGCCCGATCAGCCGCTTGGCGCCGAGCGATGACCGGTGTGTTTTGTTGCGGCTCCCGGCGCCATGGTTGCTGAGGCGAGTACCCATCTCCGCCAACTCCTCAATAAAAAGCCGGCGCTCCGAAGAGCGCCGGTCGTGACCAACTCGGCTACAGCAATTCGAGATTGACGATTTCACTGCCGACGGTGTGGAACTCGCCGTGCAGCCTGGCGATGCGGCAGGCGCGCCGCATGATCCGCTCCGCTCCGCCGGCTGTGCGACGCGACAAGAGCAGGGTCAATTCGCGTTCTATGGTCACGACGACGGCGCAATTTGGCGATGCGCCGGGCTATGCCGAAATCGGCGCCGCGGTCCCAGCGGTTGTTTTTGGTGGTGGTGACGAGATTTGTCATGTCTCTTCCTCGCGTGAAGAAAAGACCGGACGCTTGCCGCAGCGGGGCTTTATCGGCTATTTAAGAGTAATTCCAACTTCCCTTAAGTCGCCTTGATCCGGCCGTCCCCGCTGCGGGGCGCCGGTCAAGGTTGTGTTGCGGCCGGAATTTCTGTTGCGCCGGTGAGCTTGCGCCCATGCCCCGAGGGGCGCCGGATACCGTCCAACGTGATCCGCACGATGACCTCGCGCGGCCATGCCGATATGCCGCTCTCGAATTTGACCGGCGGCGGGATCAGCCCATCGGCAAGCCGGCTGTAGAAGGTGCGTTCGGATATCGGCAGGATGTCGGGCGGGCCGCGTGCGCCTTTCCGACCGCGCACGATGTCGCGGATGCGCAACAATGGCGGCAGTTCCTCCCAGACGATGCCGAGGGCGAGCGCACGGGCGCGCAGTGCGTTGATTGCATGAGGGGTCTGGCGCATGAGTTCACCTGTCGTGGTGAACCACTCTCATATGCACCACCGCGCACTAAGTCGCGTGGTTCGGGTTCGGTTCGGGTGCTTCTATAGGCCGTCCTCGGCTATGAGCCGTGTCTTGACACGCGTCCAACACTCGGCGGTTGAGGTCTTGCCTATTGCCAGCAATCCCCCCTCCTTCGCTTCATCTGGAAATTTTCTGCGTGCGGCCCTCAGTGCATCGGGTCCGTGGTGCCACGACCACCAGTTATTTGCCGGGTCTCTGGCCGTTCGGTACACCAATTCATCGCGGAGGCTCTCCCGCCCTTTTTGTGTGGCGACGACGGTTACTGGCGCCGAAGGCGGCAGGCGGTCCCTCTGGATTATGCCTAGAGTAACCGGCGCCGACATCGTCAACCGCACGTAAAGCTGAAATAAATTGCCTTCGATTTGGGATGTTCAAAGCGTGCGTGATCAATATCGAGGGCGCTGGGCAACCGTTCGGATACAGCATAGGTGATCAGTTGGAACGCTTCCAGTATCGGCCGCGGAAAACTTTTGCACGGTGCGGCAGCCCAACCCGGTGGCCGCCCCCTCCGCCAACACCTTAGGGTTTATGCGTCTTTCGGAAGGTTGGCGCCAATACAGAGCCCCACGTCAGACCATACCATAGGGTTGAAACGTGCTGGTGTAGCCGGTGGTGGCGAAATTCCCCGGAAACAACCTCCCGTCCATCGCATCGAAGGCTTCGACCCGCCCGGCCCCGGCACTCCCGAGGAGTGATCGGCACGACGCCATTCGAGCAGGTTATGGGGCGGGGGCGAAGGCGACGCCGCGGAAGACCTCGCCCGAACGCGACTGCTGCAAGGTCACGAACTGGTCGAGCGCCGGTTTGCCGCCGCTCCAATTGCCCGAACCGTCGCCGTCGTCCACCGGGAGCTGGGTCGCGGCGATCTCGTCGGTCACGGCGACGAGCTTGGTCGGGTCGGGTTCGCCGCCGGAAACCGTGCTCGTCTGGGCGGTGATCGCATAGATCGTCACGGTGCCGTCCTTGTTGACCTTGCCGGTCAGGTTGCGCAGCCCGGTGGTGAAGGTCGCAACCCCATAGCCCGGCACGTTTTGCGGCTGATTGATCTGAAGTCCGCCGCTGATCACATAAGCCAGTTGCCAATACGGCGACGAGCCCGGCACCAGCACCCATTTCTGCAGCCCGGCCAATGGATCGGAGGTCAGGGTCGTCGCGGTCGCGCTGGTGTCGGTCGGCAATGTGATCGTGGAATTGCCTTCGTCGGCGACATAAAGCGTCGTCGGGTTGGCAAAGAAAAAGCCGAACGGGGTCAACAGCGAGGGCGCGTTGGTGGCAGGATTGGTCGCGTAGTTGCCGATGAGTTGGACGATCGTGTTGGTCGTCCCGCCCGCCGGCACGCCGGCGCCGGTGCCGTTGTTGACGACATCATTGATCGTCGCACCGGGGAAACTGCCGTTCAATACTTGGAACAGCCCGTCATCGCCATTGCCGCCGCTGCCCTTTGATACATAGAGGTTCTGCTTGCCGTTGGCGTCGGCGAAGATGCCGATGCCGCGCCAGTTGTTGTCCTTGACGTGCTGCTTTGCGCTCTCGTCCGGCCGGTCGGCGGCGACATAGGTGCCGAGCTGGATCGACAGCGGCGAGCCCGGCATGCCGAGACGGGCCCCGATCGTCAAACCGGGCCCGGTGACCGGCGTGGTTTTGTTCAAGGTCGAGTCGGAATTGCCGGCCATGTAGTACTCGTTGCCGTCGAGCGAAATGGCGCCGCGCGGGTTGTCGCCGCTGTAGGCAAAGTTTTGCGAAGTCACAGTTACCGTTCCGTTGTATTTAACGAGCGCGACGGCGCGGTCGTAGCACGGGACGGGCGAGCATCCGCCTGGGATTTGCGCGGCGGGATTGGTGGTCTCCGAATTCGACACCCCTTCGAGACCCGCCGCGGCGTTGTACCCCATATAGGTCAGGTACCGCCCGTCGAGCGAGAGGTGCAGCGAGCCTTCCGATTTTGAGCTGAAGCTCGTCGTGACGACCGGCTGCCCTTGCGCCACCGCGGTTGTGGTCAGCGGCAAGGTCCCGCGCCGCGGCGCGCCGGGGGTCGTGCTGTAATAGTCGAGAAAGATATTGCCCTCGATACCGGTGACGTTGGCGTTGTCGAAGATTTGCGGAAACGTGTTGGGCGGTGCCGGGAGCGGCGACGGCGCTACATACTGGACGCGGCTCACGACCAGCGTGCCGCTGCCGCCGTTTTGCTGGCCGTCGGCCAGCGCTGCGCCGGCAAAACCGCTCGCCAGCAGAGCCGAACCGCAGAGCAGGACGAAACGAGACGATCGAAACATGCCTTGGTTTCCTCCGGAGCGATCTACCGGCAGTTTACTAGCAGGACGGCATGAACCTGACGTGACAATTGCGCCGGCGCCCCGAGGCCGTCGCGGAACGGCGGTGCGCCCGGCTCCAGACCCTTTTTACAGCGGCCGGTCTTAGCTGCGGCTGCAGGCGCCGCCGCCGAGCACGCAGAACTTGGCGCAATGCGGATGATTGAGCGGCACCGCACCACTCGCCGCGGCAAGCGTCGGGCCGAGTTCGAAGCGCTCGTCATAGGGCAGCAATGTGCAGGCGAGGACCGCCGGCCGCGCCGCGCTCTTGCGTTTGACGACCATCCGCGCGGAGGCGCACATGACGCTCTCCGGCGATTTTCCGAGAATGCCCCAGCACGCCTCGGTGATTTCAGGAACCTCGGCGGCGGCGTCCATTTCCGGGAAGACCATCAGCCGCACCGGGTCGGCGGCGTCGATCGCGATGCCGAGCTCGCCGAACAGCCGGGCGAAGCCGGCGCGGATTTCGGCCTCCGACTCGCCCGACAGCCGGCGGCTCGCGACGTGCGGCGAAAAGCCGTTGCGCGCGAGCCAGCAAAGCCCGTCGATCGTCGGCTTCCAGCTGCGCCGGCCGCGCTCCTCCTCGTGAACCGCGGCGCCGTAATGATCGACCGAGACGCGGATCGTCAGCCGATGGCCATATCGCCCGTTGAGCCGCCGCAATGCCGGCTTGCATTTGGCCATCGGCTTCATCGCATTGGTCAATACCAACGCGTCAAAGCCGCGGGACAGCGCGTCGTCGAGCATCGCCGGCAGGTCGGGGTTGATAAACGGCTCGCCGCCGGTAAATCCGATCGTCCGCGTCGGCAGACCCTCGGCGCCGATCTCGTCGAGATATTCGGCGACCTCCGCCGCGGTCAGATAGACCAGCCGGTCGTTCTTTGGCGATGACTCGATATAGCAATGGCCGCAGGTCAGGTTGCACAGCGTGCCAGTGTTGAACCACAGCGTTTCGAGGGCTCTGAGCGCGACATGCGCCCGCCGCTCGCCGCCGGCGGTGACCTGCGGATCGTCAAACTTGCCCCTGTCCATAACCGGCTAGCCCGCTACCGCCGATTTCCAATCCGGCAAGCTTAATCACATGGCGCCCGTTCCGACGATCAGATATCGATCGGCCTTGTCGTGAATGATGTTCAGCGCCCCGAATTCGAACCGTCCTGAGGATCCCCACCCTGACCCTGTCGCTCCTGACCCTGCCGCTCCTGGCTCTGCCGCTCCTGGCCCTGGCCGTGCTGCTCCTGCATCGCTTTTTCGTGGGCCGCTTTGGTCGCCATATGGTGACCGATCACGCAGCCCGAGACCGCGCCGAGCACGGCGTGATGGCCGGCGTAATGCCCGGCAACACCGCCGACGGCAGCACCCTTTAAGCAACCTTTCGCCTGAGCGTGCGGCGCTATCCCGGAACCGGCTGCGAGACAGCAGACCAGGACCGCCGGCAATATGTATCTCATCTTTAATCCTCCATGGCGACGATGGGGTGGTATGCCCTAAACCTAAACGCTGGCGCGGGCTCGGGGTTCAATCGGTTGCGCCGCCGTCGCCGACAGCCGCCGAGTTGCGCCACCCTGATGTCGTGACTAGGTTATGGAGCTTCGGCTGCCGTCGGCGGACAGTAATATGGAGCACTTGGTACCACGCCACATCCGGCTGACCTCGCATCCGGGGAGCGGCGACAGCGCGATCCCGCTGCATTGGGGTGCGGCAGACCCAGCCGATCGCGGGCCGGTGGTGGCGAGCCCGGCCGAGCCGAGCCGGCGCAACGCCATCGGCTCCCATTCCGGGGCTTACGGCATCTATCGCGCGCTCGCGGTCGCGACCAAGGCGCTGGCGCGCGACCACCGCCCCGACCTTACCGACACCGCACCGGCGGCCTTGATTGCGCCGAGCCCGCAATGGGGCGATCCCAAGAAGATCGTCGCGCTCGACCCGTGGGGCCATCTCGTCGGCGAGGTCTTTGCCGAGACGATCCGCAATGGCGTCGATGTGCGCCCGACGATCGCGGTCACGACCGCGCGCATCGCGATGCCGGAAATCCGCGAGCTGATCGCCGCCGGCGGCTTGCCGCCCGATGGGCGCGTGCTTCTCGACAATGGCGAGATCCGGGTGACCAAGGCGGCGATCGATCCGGTATGGCATCTGCCGGGGCTGGCCGCGCGCTTTGGCGTCGCCGAGGCCGAGCTGCGCCGCAGCCTGTTCGAGGAAACCGGCGGCATGTTCCCGGAACTCGTCACCCGCCCCGATATCGAGGTATTGCTGCCGCCAGCCGGCGGTACGACGGTCTATCTGTTTGGCGAGGTCGAGCGGATAGCCGCACCGGAGACCGTGATCGCCTGCCGCGTCCACGACGAATGCAACGGGTCGGACGTGTTCGGCTCGGACATCTGCACCTGCCGGCCCTACCTCGTGCACGGCATCGAGGTGTGCGTGGCGACCGCGCAGCAGGGCGGGGTCGGTATCATCGTCTACAACCGCAAAGAGGGCCGGGCGCTCGGCGAGGTCACCAAATTTCTCGTCTACAACGCGCGCAAGCGGCAGCCGGGCGGCGACCGCGCCGACACCTATTTCCGCCGCACCGAATGCGTCGCCGGGGTGCAGGATTTGCGCTTTCAGGAACTGATGCCCGACGTTCTGCACTGGCTCGGGGTGCGCCATATCGACCGCTGGGTGTCGATGTCGAATATGAAGCGGGCAGCGCTCGAGGCGCAGGGCATCGAAATCGTCGAGCAGGTCGCGATCCCCGATCGGCTGGTGCCGCCCGACGCCTCGGTCGAGATCGAGGCCAAAAAGGCGGCGGGCTATTTTGCCCCGGCCGGCACCCCGGGCGCCGAGGAATTGCACAGCGTCAAGGGCCGTGCCCTCGGCGAATGACGGCGCGCCTGCGGCGGCGCCGCTGCTCAGCGCCGCCGGGGTGCGCGAGCGCTGCGCGATCGTGTTCGCGGCGGCCGAGCGCGGTGATACCCGGCACTTCCGGCTCGACCTGGACCGCCTCGGCGAGGCGGCCTCTCGCGTCGCGGAAATCACCCGTCGGCGCTATCCCGATCTCGCGGTTCCCTACCACAGCCGCTGGAGGCACTTTTCTGCGAGGGGCGTCGACCGCGCGGCACTGGTCGCCGCCAAAGCCGATCTCGCGGGGCAAACGCGGGCTCGGATCGACCTCGCGGTCGTCTCGGTAGTGCTCGATGCCGGCGCGGGACCGGGGTGGCGTTACCGCGAAGCCGAAACCGGCCAGGTTCTCGAGCGCTCCGAAGGGCTGGCGGTGGCGAGCCTGCGGGCAATGCAGCAGGGGTTGTTTTCCGACGATCCGGGCAATCCGTGGCGGGCCGACGCCGGGGCACTCGAACGGATCACATCGGAGCGCCTCGCCGCCGCGTTCCGGCACGGCCCCGGCAACAAGCTCCCCAGCCTCGACGGCCGCGCGGCGTTGCTGCGCCGGTTGGGGGACGTCTGCGCCGCCGATCCGCAGCGATTTGGTGCGCCGGCCCGGCTGGGGCACCTTTACGATTATTGGCGGGCGCAGACCGGGGTGCTGACCGCCGCCGAGATCCTGCGCACCCTGCTGCATGCGCTGGGCCCGATCTGGCCGGCGCGGATCAGTATCGCCGACGTCCCGCTCGGCGATTGCGGGCGGCATAGCGCGGTACCCGGCGACGGGCTCGTGCCGTTCCACAAACTGTCGCAGTGGCTTGCCTATTCGCTGGTCGAACCGCTCGAAGCCGCGGGGCTGCACGTCGGCGGGCTCGACGGGTTGACCGGGCTCGCCGAATATCGCAACGGCGGGTTGTTCGTCGATTGCCGCGTCATCCTGCCGCGTGACCCGAGCCTGCTTGCTCGTCCGCTCGACGCGGCGAGCGAGCCGGTGGTCGAATGGCGGGCATTGACCGTCGCGTCGCTCGACCGCCTGGCGGTCGAAGTGCGCCGGCGGCTCGGCAAGAGTGCGGCGGAGTTCCCGCTCGCCTGCATGCTCGAAGGCGGGAGCTGGGGCGCCGGCCGCGAAATCGCTTTCGAGCGCAGGCCCGACGGCAGCGCGCCGATCACGGTCGTCAGCGACGGCACCTTGTTTTAGCCTCGATCCCTTGCTGCGGCCGGCTTTGGAGAAGGATTATTCGAATGCCGCTGCCGAGGCGGGGTTGCCGTATGATCTTATGGGCCCAATCCCATATAATGTCCGATGATCAGGGCCGGGCACATGCGCGCGATCAGCGATCCCGCCGACGCCGCTAAATTTGCCGCCGAGGTGATACGGCGGCATCTCCCCGATCCCGCCTATCGGGTCTTCGTATTCGGCTCGCGCGCGACCGGACGGGCGACCGCGCGCTCCGATATCGATATCGGCATCGAAGGACCGGCTGCTGTTCCCGGCGCGGCCCTTGCTGCGATCCAGGACGAGCTTGAGGAAGCGCCGACCCTCTACACGATCGATGTGGTCGATTTCGCGCGTGCGACGGAGACGTTTCGCAGTGTCGCGCGGCAGCGGATCCCCCTGTGACCAAAGCTGAATCGCTGCGAGCGGATTTCGCGCGCGCGATCATGCGGCTGGATGAAGGCCTCGCCCTGCCGAAAAATCCGATCGTGCGGGATTCCGCGATCCAGCGGTTCGAGATTTCGTTCGAATTGTGCTGGAAATTCCTGAAGGCGTATCTCGAAGAGCAGCACAACGCCGTGTGCACCTCGCCGCGGACATGCTTTCGCTTAGCATTCAGGCATGGGGTGATCGACAGCGATCCATTCTGGATCGATCTGACGGTTTTGCGTAATTATACGGTTCATACCTATAACGAGCGGCTCGCCGATCACGTGTACTCGCGGCTCGCCGAAACAGCACGCCGCTTTCGCGCCGTCCTCGCCGCCGCCGGCTGACGATTCCGTGGATTGTCCTCGCAAGGTAACGCTCATGCTCCGACTGCAGTTCGATGCCCCACTTGACCGGGAACTCAACCCCGACGGCAAACCCGCCGCCAGCGTACACTGCACCGCTAACTGTACGGTCACCGGAAGGCGAGATAATTTGCCGGGGACAGAATGCCAATCCCGCGCCACGGATGCATCGAGAGCAAGTGACTGGCATCGCTGCTCACGATTACGTCAGCCTTGCCGGCGGGAGCCAGCGCCAAGTACTTGTCGTCCTTTGGATCACGGCACTCCCGCACCGCTTCAGTCGGCTTGATCCGCTCAGCCGCAACGACGACGAGGTCGAGAATCCGCTGGCGCTGCTCGACCGAGACGAAGCGGTCGAACTTCGGGCGGAAGATCACCTCACGGTATTCGTCCTCGACCTCCTGCGAAAGGATGAGCCGGTTGGGTGGATCAACGGCTCGCAACAGGGCTCGCTCCGGGAGGCTGTTCGCCTTAAGGGCAGCGGAGACAAAGGTCGAGGCGTCGATGACGACGATCAAGCCCGCCGCTCTGCCCGCCATTCATCGAGTTCGGTGTCGATCTCTTCGTCCGTTAGGCCGTGCGCACGCGCTTCGTGCTTGACCTCGGCGATTGCCCCCGCAAGGACATCGCGGACGCGCCCGCCTTTCAGCAAACCGCTCAGGTAGCGGCCGACCGCTTCGCGCCGGGCTGAACTCTCCAGCGCCTTCGCAGCCTCGGCATCGACCGGGATCATCACCTCAACCGTGTCGTCCATACGACCTCCTCGATCGCGCATATAACAATTCTGGCTGGGCTATGCACGTACGACGATCAGCCCCGA
Organism: Allostellaceae bacterium; assembly: GCA_035570935.1. Classification (GTDB taxonomy): domain Bacteria; phylum Pseudomonadota; class Alphaproteobacteria; order ATCC43930; family CGMCC-115725; genus AP-15. Next base: position 351 of record DATMKU010000033.1, on the reverse strand, counting down.
TTTTGGGCAACCCTGTCAGACGCGTGGCGACGCGGGCGCTGAGTAGTCGCCTCAATACCGGGCGTTGCCGGGGGTTCTGGGGAACGGGATCGCGTCGCGCACATTGGCGAGGCCGGTGACGTAGGCGAGGGTGCGCTCGAAGCCGAGGCCGAAGCCCGCATGCGGCACCGTACCGTAGCGGCGCAAATCGCGATACCAGGCGTAGTGCTCCCTGTCGATGCCACGCTCGGCCATGCGCCCGTCGAGAACGTCGAGCCGCTCCTCGCGCTGGCTGCCGCCGATGATCTCGCCGATTCCCGGCGCCAGCACGTCCATCGCCGCGACGGTGCGGCCGTCGTCGTTCACCCGCAT